>NZ_CALNAT010000128.1 GCF_937873925.1 uncultured Proteiniphilum sp.
ATCTCCCCCCAATTATTGGGGAAAATAAGCAATCGCTTTTTTTATGCTTTAAGCCATATTGAAAACAGAGAAACATCCAAACATTTGGGAGACAGCATGCATAAAAGGATCATTGCTTTGATGAATTCCATCTTAGTGGAAGATGTCAAAGAAAATTTATGGGATAAAGTAATATTAAACATAAACAGCCCCATCAATAACAATGAAATATTCTTCAGGAATATATTTAAACTCAACAATTTGACTGATATCGGCAATAAATTGTCCTTTTCCCGCTGGATGCTGTCCTGCCCGCTTCTGCTTATCTATTTAAATACAGAAAATGATTATCTGCTTGACACTATAGCAAAATTTTCCCAGGGTTATATCGACTCTGAAACAGTGGAGACTATAAAAACCTATTCGATCTATAGTTTTTTCTCGTCCATTGTTTCGTGAAGAAGACCTACATCCCAATTCTTATCCACCATGGTAGATAAGGGATTTACGAATAAATGCACCATCCCGATATGGACAACAAAATTATTACTTTACCAAAAGGTTTTGCGCAACATCTCGCTGTACTTGCGGTGGGAACGGCAAGAGGAGTGTAGAAAGAATGGTGGATGAAGATGTAATAATAGATACGGAAGAAACAGAAGTCCATAGGCAAACATAAAACAAGAAAAAATAAATTTCCCTTACACTATCTTTTTCTCTACGGAATATTTTATCAGGGCGGCGGTATTGGGAACCTGTAGTTTGGTCATTATATTCTTGCGGTAGCTTTTGACCGTTTCATAGCCGATGCACATCATGTCGGAAATGGTATTCATGGTGTGCCCCTCGGCAATCAGCTTAAGAAGTTCTCGCTCGCGGCGGGAAAGGGATATGGCGTCGTCTTTCCTGGTGCGCAACAGCAGATCTACCTCTTCGCATAAAAACCGTTCACCCAGAGCCACCGTACAGATTCCTTCGATAATTTCCTCCACCGTGGAGTTTTTCAGGACATAACCCAACGCCCCGTTTTCCAATGATTGGGTGATGACGTTCAACTCTCCATAACTTGTTAACATCAGGATCTTCACATCCGGATATTTTTTCAGGATCTCCACACAGGCATCCATCCCGCTACCGTCCGGCAACCCGATATCCAGCAGCAACACATCGGGTGTGATGCGGGAAAGCATTCTCCGGCACTCTTTCAGGGAACAGGCCGTCCCGGTGATCCGCGCTATGCCCGAATCGTTAATGATCCGTTCCAATCCTTCCACCACCAGTGGGTGATCATCAACTATCTGTACCCGTATCATTGTTTTTGATCTTTAATTCGACATGTACTTCCGTTCCTTCATTTTCCGCAGAAAAAATATCCATATTGCCTCCCAGCGCGGCTACCCTCGTACGGATATTCTGCAATCCCGTACCGGTGGTGGCCGCGGAAGTATCGAAACCTTTTCCGTTGTCTTCCACTGTCAACGAAATGCGGTCCGCATCCTGTACAATATGCACAAGGATATGGGTCGCTTCCGAGTATTTCAAGGCATTGTTCACCAACTCATGTACAATGCGGTACACCACTATTTCCAACTGGCGTTCCAGACGTTCCTCTTCGCCGAACCATGCAAACCCGATCTTTTCCACGGTACGGCAAAAATCGGACAGGGCTATTTTTAACCCGTAGCGGCTTAACGATTCCGGCATAAGATGGTGGGCAACCCGCCGCAATTCACGCAACGACTCGTCCAGTAAACTCATGATGCGGTTTATACTTTCTACATCCGGAAATTCCAGCAAAGCCCCGTTTTTTAATTCGCTCATATTGATTTTCGCCGCCGAGAGTATACCGCCTAACCCGTCGTGCAGATCACGGGCAAGCCGGGAACGTTCCTGCATTTCCCCCTCAAGAATGGAACGGGTGGCCACCAGTTGCTTCTCCTGTTCTACTTGCCTCAGTTGCAATTCGGCTTTGCGGCGTTTCTGTCTGGCCCAGAGCCAGAGAAAGAGCATCGCCAGTAATCCCAATATCAACGCAACTCCGCCGATAATGCTTATCAAAAGGGTGGATCTATGTTTTTGATGAAGCGACTCAATCTGAAATTCCTTTTGCTCGGTTTCGTATTTTATCCTTAATTCTTCGTTGGCGCGCCAGATATTGTCGTTCAAAATCTCGTTGCCGAGAGAATCGAATTTGAAAATCAACTTTTGACTTTTCACATAATCCCTGTCTTTCAGAAGGGCAAGGTCGGCAAGTATCTGATAACATTTACGTTCCTCGACATCCCATTCCTGCTCCTGCGCGAGCATCAGAGCCTCCGTAGCGTATGCTTCGGCCTTTTCATAATCGCCTTTCTGTAAATTGCAAAGAGCAATTCCCCTAAGGCTTACCAGATAACCTGTCATATCTCCTATGGAATCATGTAATGCCAACGCCTCCTGCCCGTAAACCTCCGCGGTTTTATAATCAAATTTTTGCAGGTAATAATTTCCAAGATTATTCAGCACAGAAGCTTTCATGTCTATGTAATCGGTTGCTTCCGCAATGCGCAACGCCTCTTTCAGGCACTCCAGATGCTCCTCCCATCTCCTCGGAACGCAGTTTGAATAAAGCGAGGCAAGATTGAGTAATATATGTCCGCGGATGATATCGTCAGGATAATCTTTCATCAGTTCCAACGCTTTCTTTCCGTACACAATTCCCTGTTCGGGCTGTTCGGTACGCTGATAAAACACCTGCATGACGTCGTATAGGCCCGCGAGGCTTTTAGGGTTACCGCCCTTCTCGAAATAGGGAAGCGCCTGGATATAATACTCGAGCGCTGTATTGTACAAACGCTTATAGTGATATACGTTGCCGATATTGACCAAGGCTCCATTGATTCTTTCTTCATTGCCGATTTCACGTGCCAGCTCCAATGCCTTCAGGTTGATGGTGAGGGAAGAATCGAGTTTCCCCTCTAAGTTAAGCAGATAGGTATAATTGGAAGCGAACCGGATGCGCCCCACCGGATAGTCTATCTTCTCACTGAGTTCGCCTGCCGTGCGGTAGATCCTTTTCGCCGCTTCGTGGTCTTGCAATTCCACTTTGTAGCCGAGTTCATACAGCCGGTTGATAACGGCGGTGTCGGGGTTCGCCCTCGCGGCGCGAAGGATCGAATCGATATTTTGCCCGTGTGTGGATATCCAGGCCACCAACAACAGCAGGATAAAAGTTAAATTCTTCATTGCGATCACAGTATTTAGTCAATCCGGGATTTTCCGTAAAGATATTCTAATTATCAATAAGTTGTTACTCGGAAGGGGACAAAATTTAAATGTCAACCCTCACACTATCAGTTGAAAGGAATTGAAGGAATTGAAGGCAATGACAATCCCGCATCGAAGTTGATTGCCGGGCCACCCTCCGCCGCGAATCTTCCACTTATCTCCGTTTCAAGCAATCCACCCAATCCTGCTTTGACCGAACTGGTAAAAGCGATATCCCTGACCGTATCGTTCGCGCCGATGGTAAGCTCCACACCGACCGATGCTTCGCCCGTTATATTCCCCCTGCCATGATCGCTTTGATCTCCGCGCTTTGTGCAAAAACCGAAACGATCGTGAAAGAGAACAGCAATAAAAGGATGAATATACGTTTCATGCGATTATTTTATATAAATCACTCCCACTCCGTACCTTTCACACTAGTAGTAATCCCAATCTTCCAGCGGAGGTGGCGGAGGGTCAATAGTGGAAGTGGCATTTGCGTCCGCGATGCTCCTGAACTCCAGCCTTACATTTATTCCGGTGGTTCTGCCGTTGCCTTCTTCGCGAGACCACCCGGTCAGGTTATACACCTCGGTTCCGCCTGAAGGATTTAAGAAATATTTATTCAGCTCGTGCACCACTATCGCGGGAGGTTTGGTACCCTGCCGGTATTCCCGGCTCGATTTTCGTCCCATCACATTTAGCGACACCTTATCGCTGCTCGGTTCAAGCCGCATCGCGTAGTCGTCCCATTTAAGGATACGCCCGTTGCCCGGCACCGGTTTTGCGAAATGTTCGGTATAAGTTTCCACGTTCAGTGCCACGGCATAGTGTGGGGACAGCCCCGTTCCGTCCTTGGGGTCATCCCTCTCTTCAGGCCAATAAGGGTGAATGCCCATCAAAATGGTTTGCTTGTCGTTGATCCCCGAGGCCCGGTAATCGAATATCTTCACGTATTTTTTTCCGTCGCGCCCGAAATCTTTGTACTCCCATTCCGTCCGTTCGATGTTTACCTGCAAGGGGCACCGTTTCCGGAATACCACGTTAAAATTGTCGTCCTTTACCTCATAATCGCTGGTGGCAATAAAAACAGGAACCTGCCCCCCGGTTCTTATTAAATCCATAAAGTACTCCGGGTCGGAATCAAGCTTTTCAACCCTTCCCCTGACGACTTCACCCACTAGCGTGCCGGTTATTTGCATAAACTCCTCCCACTTTGGTGCGGAAGTCCTGTCGGATGGATAAGTCTTCACCGTGTGAATCTTGATATTTACCCTCACTTCGTAAAACTCGAACAAGTTCGGCTTTGCTCTCACTGTTTCACAAATTAACTTCGTTCATTTGTTTCACGACTCGGCAAAACTGAACAAGTTCGGCTTTGCTCTCACTGTTTCACAAATTCTACGCGGCGGTTTTTGGCTTTATTCTCAGAGGTATCGTTCGGTGCCAGGGGCTGGCTTTCGCCGGCTCCTTCGGTTTCCATACGTGAAGCATCGATACCGAACAATTTGGACAGTTCGTTCTTTACTGAAGCGGCGCGGCGGCGTGAAAGGTCGAGGTTGGCATCATCGGCGCCGTCGCTGTCGGTATGCCCTATAATCTTCACCTTTACATCGGGATTTTCCGCCAGTACATCGGCAATGCTTTTCAGTGTACCGTAGGATTCCGGTTTCACCACATCCTTGTTCACATCGAAAGTGATACCGTAGGTTATCAGCTTACCTTCGGTGATAAGCTTGCTACGCGTATCGGGCGAAGCAGTAGTGATCTTTATGTTTGAGAAGAAGGGGCGGTTGTCTTCATGGGCGTTGTCCAGACGCAAACGCATCAGTTTTGTGTCCGGTGCAAGCATTGTTGGCACGTCCATTATTTTCGCACCACCGTGATAGACCCTTACCCTGCGGTTCTGCACCCATACGATGATATGGTTTACCTGTTCGGACACGACACAGTTCTTATCGCTTTTACCTTCAATTTCCCCTTTGCCTTTGTCGTTATAAGCGTCCATATTCCAGGTATAATTATTAAAATGGATCCTTAATCCCATATCGCCCGGAAACAAACCGCCATCAAACTCCTTTTCTTTCCCGGGTTTATCACTGTACAACTTCACGGCGCCGGTAGCATACCAGTTACTCCTGTTTGGATTCTTTTGCTGGGCCTCCTCACTGAAATAGGGTATGTAGTCGAACTCGAGAATAAAATTAGCGGGCAGGGCCAGATTGTTCAAGTAGGTAAATTCCCCGCTTCTGGTTGTATTCTGCAACCACTTGCCGGGTGCAATGCTGAGAGTCTTTACCTCACCGCTGGCATTGGTTGTCCACAGTGCGGGAAAATCACCGATGGCGTCCTGCAAAAAATCTTCATAAAAAAGGATCTGGTCGCCGGGTACAAAATCGTATTTGGAATAGGCTTCCAGCTTAGGCGCCCCATCCTGTTTTCCACCAACGGACTTTTCGATTTCGCCCGGTTCCATCTCCGTCCATTCAATGGTCTCTACATCCTTGTCTTTTTCCGACCCTTTGTAGGTATCTTTGTCGGTCGCCTTATCCACGGCCTTACCCACCGCTTGTTCCGTTTTTTGTTCGGCTTTTCTTTCGATGGTACGCTTCGCCGAGTTTTCTACTTTTTTCCCTACCTTATCGAGCCAGCTTTGCGCGTCCGCCTGTGTGGCGGCAAGCAGGAACAGGGAAATAAATAATACTGATTTTTGCATGATGTTTTGTTTTAAATGATCAATAGATAATTGTTCTCGCTGAAGAAATGATTACGGCGCCCGATACGGCCGTAGATCCGATAAAACCGGCTACTGCCGGTATCAATGCCAACGGAATCAAATAGCCGGTCAGTAATTTTACGTGTCCGCTGTTTTCTTCCGATACCAAATCCCATTCTGTTTTGGGAGTCATTAAAATGTTTTTCGCTCTTTGAATTGTTTTCATAGGACAATATTCATTTTTAACACGAAGGTCGTATGGAACTCACATATTGTCATGTTCTTGTGTGTGAACGGTTCTCATGCCCGTTTCATACGATTAGTTTATTTATACCATGATGTATAGATTATCAGTGAACCTTTGATGATTATTTTAATCATGCCGGTTTACGATAAATAATAAAATTACCGACACAAAAATAAGAGGAGAAAAACATTCAAATTCACCCCATTTTTCGGGTTTTTTAAGGAGTATTCAAAAAATTATGACGTGCTTATTCAAAGGGCAATATTCATTACAGGATAAGGAACTTTGATGATACTGCCTGAGCCGGATGAAAGTCTATTATTTGAGGAGGGATCCTCAATGACAGTTTGTTTGAATTTAATTCAAAAAAATCAGATAAATTACAAAAAAGCTATGTTAGAGAAGATTAATGGCAAAGAAAAGTCATGCAAGGATAATATCGGGTATTTGGCAGTATAGAAACCACCCTAATAAATTAAACCGTAGTTAAACGATTATTCCCGATCCTTAATAAAACTCAATCTTGAATTTTGTAAAGAACAAATTCTTTTTCTAAATAGTTGTATACATGTATCTGAACCGAATCAGGTATCTAAATGAAAAATCAAATCATGGACTCAAAGAAAACAAACGAAGACAAGGGCCGCAAATCCGGTTCTACTTCACACACTGACAAAAAGACGGATAACAAATCCGGATCCAAAAGTAACAAAGACTCGGATAACAAATCCGGCTCGAGAGACAAGAGATAATGCGGATAAATCCAAATTATCAAATTAATTAATCAATCCCACAAAATTAGAAGCCGGAGCGCAGCCGAGAACTGCACTCCGGTTAAAAATCCAAAAATTATCAAATCTATGGACTCAATAAATGAATGGGCTCATCGCCCATCAGAAAGCAAAGATATTATAAAAAAACGACAAAACGCTCGTTTTAACGAAAAATTTGAAGGAAAACTAAAAGAATTTTTCGTCGAAGAATTGAAAGACATCTATTTTGCCGAAGGGGAAATCTTAAAAGGCCTTGAAAAAATGGAAGCCGCCGCCCTCTCTACATCCCTCAAGGCAAGTTTACAGGACCATCATACCGAAACCGAAGAACAAATAGAGAGGTTAAAAGAAGTATTCGGACTTGTCGGCGAAGAACCTTCCAAAAAGAAATGCGAAGCCATCATGGGTATCCTCAAAGAAGGGGATACTATGCTCGGAGATACTGAGGAGGACAGCATGGTGCGCGATGTGGCTATCATTATTGCCTGCCAAAAGGTAGAGCATTATGAAATCGCCACCTACGGCAGCCTTGCTGAACTGGCCCGGACACTGGGCCTGGATGAAGCGGCCGACATTCTTGAAGAAATCCTCGAAGAAGAAAAGTCGGCCGATGTCGGCTTAACGGAATTGGCCGTTGAATCGGTAAACGAAGAAGCAAAAGAAGAAGGTGAAAAAAACGAAGATCCTGACAGAGAACGTTCCGACAGAGAAGATCAAGTCAATGATTTTCAAGAGGTAACAAAGCGAAGCGACTACCGTGAAGGAGATTCGGACAGCGAATATCCCTCGCGTGGAGACGATGACGCCATTTACCGGGAAGACAAGTGGGAAGACGATGACCGCATTTACCGGAAAGGAGACGGGCAAGGATACGATGACCGTATTTACCCTGTCGATGACGATCGGAGAATCAAGGACGATATTTACCCGCCAGGTGACGAACAGGAAGATTACGACGACCTCGAAGAAAATGCTTAAGAAGAGAGATTGATGATTGAATCCTATGCGTTTAAATATAAAAAAATAAAGTCCTCATAATTTTCCTTTATTTTATTCTACACATCTCCCTCGCTGATACGTAGAAAATAATCAAAATCTTAATTTAATTTACTCTCGACTTATTAACCATTCATCTTAACTGGAAAAATTATCCTTTCTTTAAAACAGAAAGGATAATTTTTTCTTGTCAGACGCGCCGGTTCTCGATTTCTTCTATTTTACCGAACCGGTCAAAAACTCCGAGCCGGTAGTTCCCCACGCGGCAGACCCCCGGTCTTTTCTATATCATCGTTGAAAAAATATTTCTGTTTCGTTTATCTATAACGTATTATGTGATTATCTTTTCCAAAATCTGCCTTCCTTTATAGCATCGACAAAATCTCCGGAAGTCCCATTCTGTACAATTCCCTCGTCTGAAGTGAAATCACTCCCAATGGACTCCCTGATAAAATCCACCGCTACTCCATTCCCTGAAAGCGGTTTGTAGTGAAGGTAGGTATCCCGGACAAACTCTTTGAACCGATTATCGGACCTCATCGTGTCGAACATCTCCGTAGTCCCGTCAGGAACGGCTGTTGCATCGAACAAGACACACGAAGTAGTGAGAACCGTATCATCCACATTCACCTCGTTGCCGTTTTTATCCTTGACGGTGCCGAAATGCGATGCCACTACTCTCACCATCGCACCCTCGCCAAGCAACGTTGTTTTGAGTTCATCCAATTGCGTGCCATCCACACCATCATCGCATAAAACAGCTATCTTACGGGTACGGATGGAGTCTTTCCGCTGATTTTTGAGGATACTTAACGCGGGCGATCCCTGCAATTTCGGTTTCACGAAAATGGTTTCGTATTCTTCGGGTTTTGCCTCAGGGCTGTGCTGCATATTTTCCGGAATTTCTTCGGGAACGGAAAGACCCAATATATCAGCTACATACCGGGCAAGGTCTTTATTCACCAAGCGTATCATTTTAAGCACATTTCGCCGTATCTCCACTCTTTTTACTTTACCCAGCTCAAAACTGAAAGCATCGGCAATATGCCTTTTTTCGACTTCTGTCTGGCTGTTGTAGAAAAGAATAGCCTGCGAATAGTGGTCGAGGAAGCTTTGGCTTCTGGCGCGTATTTTGTGGGCATCGATCCGTTCGTAGTGGCTGGTGAATCCGCCCTCCGCCTTCGACGATTGAAGGGGATAGTTATCGCTGATGGTGTTGGGATGATAATTGGACTCATCCACATCGATTGTCATCCGGTGCATCCCATCCCGCTGATTATTAATAACCGGAGCAACAGGGCGGTTAATAGGTATCTCGTGAAAGTTGGGACCGCCCAAACGCGATAGCTGTGTGTCGGTGTAAGAGAATAAACGTCCCTGCAGCAGCGGATCATTTGTGAAATCGATACCCGGCACTATATGCCCCGGATGAAACGCCACTTGTTCTGTCTCTGCGAAGAAGTTGTCCGGATTCCGGTTCAATGTCATTCGTCCTACAATCTGAACCGGTACGAGTTCCTCCGGAACGATTTTAGTCGGGTCCAACAGGTCAAAATCGAATTTAAATTCATCTTCTTCGGGAATAATTTGCACACCAAGGTCCCATTCGGGAAATTCTCCTGCTTGAATAGCGTCCCACAAATCCCTGCGATGGAAATCACTATCCTTCCCTGATATCTTTTGATTTTCGTCCCATACCAGGGAATGCATTCCCAATGTAGGTTTCCAGTGAAATTTCACGAAGAAAGACTCATCTTTGTCGTTGATAAAGCGAAAGGTATGGGTGCCAAATCCCTCCATCATGCGAAGACTTCTGGGAAGTGCCCGGTCGCTCATTAACCACATTACCATGTGAAAAGTTTCGGGCGATGTGGAAATGAAATCCCAGAACGTATCGTGCGCGGAAGCTGCCTGGGGAATCTCATTTCGGGGTTCAGGTTTTACAGCATGTACAAAATCCGGAAATTTAATAGCATCATGAATAAAAAAAGGAGCCATGTTATTCCCCACCAGGTCGTAATTCCCTTCCTCGGTATAAAACTTAACGGCAAATCCTCTCACATCGCGAGGCATATCGGTAGAGCCCCGTCCCCCCTGTACTGTTGAAAAGCGGGCGAATACCGGGGTTTCCTTACCTTTTGCGGATAAAAATTTAGCTTTGGTAAATTGAGGAATAGGATTGGTAACCTTGAATACGCCATGAGCACCCGTGCCCCGCGCATGTACAATGCGTTCCGGAATACGTTCATGGTCGAAATGCGTAATTTTCTCACGCATGATAAAATCTTCGAGTAGCGACGGGCCTCGTTCTCCTGCTTTTAATGAGTTGCTGTCATCGTTTATTTTCAACCCTTGATTAGTCGTCAATCGTTTTCCATAGCCACCACTCTTATTAACTGCCAGGTCTTTCTGTTTCTGACTTTCGGGAGTAAAAGGCCGGATCTCGCCTGAAACCATTTTGTCCGCTTCACTCATTTCAACCGGATCGATATCCTTTAATTCAAGTTTTGACACCTGTGCCGGTTCAATTCCTTTACCAGGTATGGTAAGATGTGCAGGTTCGATCCTATCGGTATCGTCGTTAGAATTAATAACCTTATTATTGTTATCTTCATTATTATTCATAAGAGGGAATTTTACTTAAATTGTTTATAAATCACGCAGCATACAATCTTCAGTCCACTCTTTCCATGAACAAATCGAGGGTTAATCTCTACTCGTTCATAGGGAAAGAACCATCAAGAGCCTTTTAAATAATTGCAAAAAATTAAAAAGTAACCTGGAGAAAATATAGCACCCCTAATCGACTCTGAGGGGTTATAGCAACCACAAATTATGAAAAGTTTTTATTTTCACATTCGTGTAAGATCGCTGCTGGTACCCTCAGAGTAAATAATAATTTTTTTATTCCTTTTTCGCTTCTTCGTTCACTGATTCCACTGCAAGCTCTGTTAAGTTGACATCAGTCTCTTTTTCTTCCTCAAGTGTAACCTCCAAGAGCTGGGCAGCCTCATCGAGTCCCAATGTTCTGGCCAGTTCAGCCAA
>NZ_CALNAT010000129.1 GCF_937873925.1 uncultured Proteiniphilum sp.
ATTTGACGAACATCCGGACTATTTTCGAATGAATGAAAAAGGAATAAGGGTCAATGATGCCAATGGCTGCCCTTCCAGCACGGGTGCCCTTGCTGAAGTCTATAAAAACGCGATTAAAATAGGTCGGGATTATGAGCCAACTAATAACAGATATTATTTTTGGTTGGATGATGGCGGTGATATTTGTCATTGTGATCAATGCAAAGATTACAACGCCGCAGATCAGGCACTTATTTTTGAAAATGAAATCATTAAAGCGCTTAAAGAGATTAATCCTGATGCCATGCTTGCTCATTTATGTTATCATAATACAGTAGCTCCCCCTTCGAAAATAAAGCCAAATGAAGATATTTTTCTTGAGTTTGCCCCTTTTACCCGCAGTTGGTCGGCCCCACTGTCTCATACCTGGGTTAGATCGCCGAGGTCCACTTTAACACATGCCGATTACATTAAAGCACTTAAAGATAATCTCAAGGTTTTCCGGGTAGAAACTGCACAAGTGCTTGAGTATTGGATGGATGTATCTTTATTCAGTGATTGGAACCCGAACAAGTTAGTAAAAGTTCCATGGAATAATGAAATTTTCCTGGATGATTTGGATACTTACGGTTCTTTGGGTATAAGAAATATTACCTGTTATACAGCGTTTGTTGGACCAGACTATGTAACCCAATTTGGAGATATTTCATTTCTGTCAGAATATGGGCAGGGTCTCCTCAATTATCAACCCAAATAGCGTCTCACCTGTAAAGTTTTAATCATATGAATAAAAATACAACGCTGATTTGGTTATGCTTCTTATTCGTTTTGACGGCATCTCAGGATTCTGATAAAGGTTTTAGGCCATTATTTGAAAACGATTTGTCAAATGCAGACTATAATAAAAAGGTCTGGAGCTATACAGATGGAATTCTTACCGCTACGGCAGATGAAGTTATTTGGACATTGAACGAATACGAAAATTTTATCCTTGATATTGAGTTTAAAAATGACGTAAATACAAATAGTGGTATAATAATATACTGCCCGGATAAAGCAAATTGGGTTCCGACTTCAATTGAAATACAGATTGCGGACGACCATCACGAATTCTGGCAATCTCTTCCTGAGAATGTACGATGCGGATCTATTTTCGGGCACAAAGGAGCTAATGAACAATTAGTCGTATATGAACCCGGACTATGGAATAGAGCCATTATTACTGCCAAGGGTCAAAAAATAGATGTTGAATTAAATGGCAAACATATTATCAGTGCAAACCTGGCTGACTGGACTTCCGCGACTAAAAATCCGGATGGCACAGATATTCCGGAATGGTTGCCAAAACCCTATGCAGAATTACAAACGAAAGGATTTATCGGTTTTCAAGGTAAGCATGGCGAATCAAGCATTTGGTTCAGAAATGTCAGAATCAAATGTCTATAGACACTTAACAGACAAACTATAATCTATTAAGAATATAAAACGAGCATAAACATCATTATATCCAAGACAATGATTAAATGCAAGTTTCATATACCAACAAGAAAAAATAAAATATTCATATGAAATTTAGAACATATCCAATTGTAGTAATCTTACTCTCCTTCATATTGGTACTTATCTCTTGTAACGGAAAGGAAACAATAGCGCCAAAGGAAGCTTTCCGGGGAGTCGTCCTGTACCCAAGTGATATGCGTTCCATTGGAGCAGATAGGCTGATCGATATCCTGAAAAAGGCAGATATTAATCTAATAGGAATTCATTCCAATACTATCACAGAGGATTTGGATAGCTTGAAGATATACCTTGAGAGTGCCGAGGGCCGACTATTGACTGATTTATGTAAAGAAAACAAAATAGATGTGGAATATGAATGCCACGTATTACAGGAAATTCTTCCCCGTTCTCTATTCGACGCGTATCCCGAATATTTTCGTCTCGATTCCAATGGAGTAAGGACGAATGATCTCAATATGTGTTTTTCCTCAGAGCAAGCATGGCTTGTAATCGAAAAAAATATAACCGAATTGGTTAAATGGATCAAACCGACTACTAACCGTTATTTCTTCTGGATTGACGATTCGTATGACGGATTTTGTCTCTGTGATAAATGTAAATCTTATTCGCCAAGTGATCAAGCGTTGATTTACGAAAACATGATGTTGGAAATTATCCGTAAAGTTAATCCTGAAGCTACTTTAGCCCATTTGGCTTATGCAAGTACATTAGAGGCACCGAAAACAGTAAAACCGCAGGAGGGAATATTTCTCGAATTTGCTCCAATCGGGCGTAACTATGCAGAACCTTTGTCTTCCGATCAGTATAATGCATTAAAAGAGAATTTGGGAATCTTCCCAAAAGAAACGACTCATATATTGGAATATTGGCTGGATGTATCCATGTTTTCCAATTGGAAAAGAGAGACATGGAACAAAGTTCCATGGAATGCGGATTATTGTAAACGTGACGTTCATTTATACCAGGATTTGGGAATAGATTCTTTTACAACATTTGCGACATGGATGCTACATCAACGCTATTTTGACCTACATGGACAAGATGAAGCTGTTGAGGTTTTAAAAGAATACGGTTCCATATTAAAGGGAAAGTGAAACGAGTGACAAAAGTGAATTCATTAAGAAAGATACGGGTCATCTATTTTCTAATCAGTTTGTTTATTCTGTTCTTGATGGGACAAGTATGCAGGCCCCTACATCCGGATACATTTCTGATTAACCATCTCACATCTGAAATTCATTTAGACGGAAATATCGGGGAAATGGAATGGAATAATGCAACAACGATAACCAGTTTGCAGTCTCCGTGGATGCCAGCAGAACAGGATAGTACAATTTTTCGATGTTTTTGCTCTACAAAATACTTCAATTTCTGCTTTGAGGTTATCGATAGGAGTCTTATAATTTTGGATTATACTGATGAGATGACTATTGCTGAAGGTGATAGGGTTGAATTGTTTTTTAGTTCATCTTCCAAGCTATCCCCCTATTACTGTATTGAAATGAATCCCCACGGAGATATCCTTGATTATAAAGCAGAGCACTACCGTAAATTTGATTATTTCTGGAATTTCAGTCATCATAATGTTGTTGGCAAAATTACATCAAACGGTTATATCGTAGAAGGATGTATACCTATCCCCGAATTAAAAACATTAGGTATTGATTTTAAAAAAGGATTCTATCTGGGTGTTTTCAGAGCTGATTTTACAGAAGAAAATGAAAATTCGGTGATTTGGTATTCCTGGATAAACCCTCAAGTAAAAGAACCGGATTTTCATATTCCTTCAGCTTTTGGAAAATGTAAATTGAAAATATGATACAAGCTTCATTTACGATATAATTTCAACTATCTGAATATTATTTATATCAAATCAAACTCTATGACGACCTATTCACGCAGAAAGTTCTTAAAGACCGCAGCCATCGGAGCCGCCGGTCTTA
>NZ_CALNAT010000130.1 GCF_937873925.1 uncultured Proteiniphilum sp.
TCAAGCTCCCTTAATGGAATAGGCATCAAAATCATATGTTCTTTAATGTTTGTTGCGATTTCAGTTTTATTACTTTCAGCAACAGTAGCTTCATAGGCGCTGTGTTCTTTCATCCTTTGGATAAATGTACCTGTTCTCACCAGATCAAACCATCTGTGTCCTTCCAAGGGAAACTCAAGTCTCCGTTCATTCAATATAGTGGTTCTGAATGCTTCTTTCGTCATTGTCTCAAAATTACCTGAATCGTCTCCAAAGGCTCTTTTTCTCACGCGGTTCAAAACTTGAAGGGCTTTGGCCTGGTCATCTGTCTCATTTAATACTTCGGCATACATTAATAGGGCGTCTGCATATCGTATAATATGCATGTTAATGTCACATTGGTTTGCGGCATCAATCCCATCCTTCCAATATTTTCCAAAAAGAGGGATACTGGAAGTGAGAACTTTTCCATTCTTGGGATTGGTGAATTTGAATCTGATATTGACGTCCCGACGGGTATCGTTGGGACTGAATTGATCATAAAGTTCCTGGGTTGGAATATCTGCCTCATTTGACCCGGCAACACCAATATTTCCCCCCGGAATTGAATATTTTGGTCCGGCAAGCCCCATTTCACCATTTTGAGGATAAGGGCGGCCTTTATACTCGATATAAAAAACTGCTTCAATACCTGTTTCAGTTAAAGTATTCCAGTTATTTCCATAATTTTCATGTAAACCATAACCATAAGTTGATTCAGCATTGACAACCTCTGCTAATTTATCTCTTGCTTTCGTATACTCTCCCAGCGTAAGATATACTTTTCCCAATAGAATTTTAGCTGCTCCTTTTGTTGCTCTGCCTTCTTCTAAATCGTTATATCCTGAGCGCATGGGTAAAATGGACTCAGCATCAGTCAAATCTTGTATGATTAATTTATAAACCTCACTTTTTGAAGTACGCGGCCCCATGGCATCATTAACCGATTCGAGATTTGTAATCAGGGGGACATCTCCGAAAAAACGTACGAGATTAAAATAATATAAAGCCCGAAGAAATTTTGCTTCAGCTACAAAACGTTTTTTTAAGTTTTCATCCATGACAATATCGGGAATTCTATTAATCGCCGTATTTGCTCTTGAAATTCCACTGTAAGAATCCGTCCACATATTGCCAATAAATGTATTTTCATTTGTATGTCGTAAAAATTCTAAATCCTGGAGGTATGCATTGGGCATACCAATTCCATTCTTGACTATATCAGTTGTTAACTCGCAAAGTATATACATTAATCTGTTGTATAACGGATTTAATGACTGGTATGTAGCATCTACTGCTGCCTGGGCATCTTTAGATGTAGAATAAAAATTATCAAGCACCAGGCGGTCCTTGGGATTCTCATTTAAAAAATCACAACCATTCAAAAAAATCAGAGATATTATTAATAGATTGAACTTTCTCATAATGATACTTTGTTATATTATTTTATATTCAATTGAATTCCCATCATAAAGGTTCTTGCCTGAGGATATCCACCAAAGTCTTCACCTCCTTGTAACGTGGAAGCGCCCCTGAAACTTACTTCAGGATCATACCCCCTGTAACTTGTCCAGGTTTTTAGATTTTGTGCTGTGATATGTAATCTCATACTTCGGAAAAAATTGGATTTTAACTTGGGGAATGAATAAGACAGAGAGACTGTTTTTAATTTTAAATACGATCCGTCTTCAACCCATCTATCACTAACCAAAGCAGCTCTATTAGTAGTAGCTTTCGGATAAATCTGACTTGGATTTGTAGGTGTCCATCTATCTAATAATTCTCTGTATGCGTTTTGTCCACCGGTGGGAGTTTCCAACTCTATCGCATTATAATTGAATATTTCATTTCCGTAGGAGTATTGAAAAAATATGTTGAGTTCAAGACCTTTATAGGAAAAATTGTTCGTAAGTCCACCAAAAAAATCAGGATTGGAATCACCCAGTATCATTCGGTCATTTGACGAATCAACGGCGCCATCCCCGTCCAGGTCTTTATAACGCCGATATCCGATACCCAGAGGGCTGGGTTGTGTTGTTAACTTTTGAACCTCTTCTTCTGTCTGGAAAATACCGTCAAATTTATATCCGTAAAAAATTCCTATAGGTTCACCAACGATCAATCTTCTAAAGCTGCCAGTTTTCAAATGCCCATCTCCACTTCCGATTTCCTTGTATGGTTCTCCACCCAGCTCCAGAACTTTGTTCCTGTTAAAAGCAATGTTGAAATTTGTATTCCATGCAAATTCATTTACGAAATTATCGGATTCGATTGATAATTCAAGTCCCTTATTTTCTACACTGCCTATATTTTTTAGCATTGTTTCAAATCCGGAAGCTGACGGGATGGCTACATTGTACAACAAGTCTGTTGTTTTTTTCCTGTAGATGTCACTCGTTATACGAATTCGATTGTCTATCAACCCAATATCCACACCTAAATCGAATTGTCCAGTTCGTTCCCATTTTAAATCAGGATTGGGTATCTTATTTGGGAAAAAACCGGTAACAAGTTGATTACCAATAATCCAATCTACACTTCCCAAGGTAGGTAGTGATCCGTACAACCCGATCTCGGTATTTCCAGTGAATCCATAACTGGCCCGTAATTTTAAATTGGTTACGACAGATCTGATGGATTCCATAAAACTTTCCTCCGATATTCTCCATCCGGCCGAAGCTGACGGGAAAAATCCGTACTTATTGTTTTCTCCAAATCTTGAAGAACCGTCAAAACGTGCGTTTACTGAAAAGAGATACCGGTCTTTATAAGAATAGTTGATTCGACCTAAATATGACATCAGGTTCCACTGGGTAGCCGAAGAACCAGGTGAATTATATACTGATCCGGAACCCAGGTCATTATAAGTAAGCATATCATTTACGAATCCACTTGACGAGGCCGATACGCCTTCACTGTTATTCTGTTGTAAAGTAAAACCACCTAACAAATTGAATGAGTGATTATTTAATAATTTTGTCCATGTAAGTGTGTTTTCGTTCAGCCAGTTAATGGATCTGTTAACGTTGATATTTCCGGTTGCCAGACCATTTGCCTGATAAATAGTGGATGGAGTATATCTGTTGCCTTTAAAATATACGACATCTGTACCGACGGAAGTCCTGAAAAGTAAATTGGGAACAAACTCCCATTCAGCATACATATCTCCCAAGAATCTTGACTGTCCATTATTAAAAAGTTGTTCCTTTGCTGTGGCATATGGATTAGGTATTAATACGCCAGGAACATTTACCTGTGTGTATTCTTTGGTTTCATTGTTTTCGTATACTGTTTGAACCGGACTCATCTTAATAGCGCCATTTACAACACCGCCTTGACCGCCAGTATCTGTTGCCACTGCGTTAGTAATTGTATGACTTGCATTGATATGGGTACCTACCTTAAAATTGTTTTTAATTTTCCTGTCTAAATTGAGTCTTAGTGAAAATCGTTCAAAGTCAGAATTTATTATAACTCCTTCCTGGTTGACGTAGTTTCCTGAAATGGAGTAGGTGGTTTTTTCATCACCCCCTGAAAAATTCAACATGTAATTTTGAGTAATGGCATTTCTGAAAATTAAGTCTTGCCAGTCTGTGCCATTACCCAATAACGCTATTTCAGCCATTGTTTGTTCATTATACCAGGGAGCCAGTCCATCATTTGTGTATGCTTCATTCACTAATGCGGCATATTCTTGTGCATTCATAACATCGATTTTTTTCACGACTTGTTGGATGCCAAAATTCGTTTCCACAGAGATGATATCCTGTCCTTTTTTACCACTTTTTGTTGTAATTAATATTACACCATTGGCTGCACGCGCCCCATAAATAGCAGTTGCTGCAGCATCTTTTAGTATTTCGATGGATTCTATATCGGAAGGATTAATTGATGACAGTCCACTTATCTGTGCACTCCCCCCTGTTTGCCCGAATCCGTCGCCGCTGTATACAGGAAACCCGTCGATGACATATAAAGGTTCGTTCCCAGCTTGTAAAGAACTGCTGCCCCGTACTCTTATGGAAGCAATGGCCCCAGGCATGCCCGATGTTTGCGTAACCTGCACTCCGGATGCTCTGCCTACCAATCCCTGATCAATAGAAGTCATGGGAGTTTGTTGAATATCAGAGGTTTTTACCGAAGAAACAGCTCCGGTCAAATCACTCTTTTTCATTGTGCCATAGCCTACAACAATTACTTCATCCAGAGCCCTTGTGTCTTCCTTTAAAATAATGTTTAAATGTACTCTTCCTTCTGTTTTAATCTCCTGTTCGAGATACCCTATATAAGAAACTTGAATGACAGCATTATCAGCGACACTTAGCGAGAAGTTACCATCAATATCGGTAATCGTACCATTTGAACTTCCTGTTTCGATAATATTGGCACCTATTATAGCTGTATTGTTTTCATCTACTACCTTACCGGTAATCCGTTTTTTTTGCTGCTGGATCATGACATTATTTATTTTGTTTTCACCAAAACCTGCATACAGGTCTGAAGTGATTACAAAAAAAGATGTAAACAACAAAATGACAAATAAACTGTCAAATTTAGAGTAATGTACTCTTTTGTTAAATAATGTTTTATTATTCATAGTTGATAAAAATTTAATGGTAATGACTATTGAATAAGTGATGAGTGCCAGGTTTTATTTTATAGTACACTATTTTTATTTATTTCGGTAATACTTGCTTTTTCATATGTTTTTGTACACTAGTATTTACTTTTTTCCTGGCGGCATTCATTTTTATTCTCATGGCATCCAAGACTGTCCTATAATCAGGATTGTCTGCCAAATTCACATACTCTTCGGGGTCATTTATGTGATCATACAATTCCTCACTTTTCGGAATCATTTCATTACCCCAGCGGGTGTATCTCCAATGATTCGTACGTATGGTTGCATCATGCCCCCCGTAAGAAACAGTATAAGCATAAGCTTCCGGATCTTCGGCTATTTTTCCGCGCAAATAATCTGTCAAGCTTTTACCCTGCAAAATTTCAGGATTCTTGTCGGCCAATCCGCATAAT
>NZ_CALNAT010000131.1 GCF_937873925.1 uncultured Proteiniphilum sp.
AGATAACTAGTTTCCTTATTGGAGGTACCAATCATCATCCAATATTTTGTGATGATTTCATCTGTCATTCCAATCCCATTATCGATGATATATATACTGTGTCTTTGAGGGTTATTGTCTGTGTTATCAAAAATTATAATGCAATTACGGGCATCAGCGTCGTATCCATTCTTTACCAACTCTATAATAGCGCCTTCGGCATTGGCGAAATTTTCTTGTCCAATGAGCCGTGCAGTACGTGCAGATACTGTAAATGGAATTTGGGCCATAAGAATATAATTATTTTGCAAAGATAGCATTTTCTTTGAACATAGTTGATATTTGAGTGAGTAATTAAATTTCGTAAAAACCTAATTATGTGTCTGTTTGCCGTGTTTCTTTTAATCAATTTTCTCTATCTTTTATTATATTATCCTCTCTAATTCTTCCTTCACAATTGTTAAAACATCTTGCTTTACCTGCCAATAATTCAGGTCAATTTCTTCCTGCATCCGATCAATTCCATCAGGATCAGTGAAATTTACAATTTCAGGAATCTTTTTATAAGCTTTTGTTTCTGCGGAAACTATTGCTTGACTTACTACGATTTCACAATGGAATATTTTCTGTTCAATACGTTCCCCAAAATTATCCGATACTGCACCTACAAACATCCCTTGAGTGAGGTTGCTAATTTTAGATGCCGGAATCAGGGAATCCAACTGCGTATTGACGGAAGTTGTTTTTTCCTGTTGGTTGATCGTCATTGAATGTCTTTTCTGCAATACTTTCCCAAAACGTTCCGACAGGTTTTTAGCTGTATCTCCCACCACTTGTCCGCTAAAAATATTTCCCACCGTATTTTGAATTACTTTCGATTCCTTATCGCCGTAATCACGGATCAACTGAGAAAAATCCTGAAATCCCAAACAAACGGCAACCTTATTGGAACGGGCTGTGGCAATCAGGTTATCCAATCCACGGAAATAAATGGTAGGCAGCTCATCAATAATAACCGAACTTTTCAATTTCCCTTTTTTGTTGATCAGTTTCACAATCCTCGAATTGTATAAACCCAACGCAGCAGAATAAATATTCTGACGGTCAGGATTATTGCCCACACAAAGGATCTTCGGTTCATCGGGATTGTTGATGTCCAACGTAAAATCATCTCCCGTCATTACCCAGTATAGCTGCGGCGATATCATCCTCGATAACGGAATTTTGGCCGATGCGATCTGTCCTTGCAACTGGTCTTGTGCACCTCCTTCCCAGGCGTCCATAAAGGGTGACAGGTAGTTCTCCAACTGCGGATAGGAAGTCAATATCGGAAATATATCGGTATACCGGCGATTTAAGAATTCAATGGCATGTGGAAACGTGCAATACTTTCCGTTCTTATACATTTTCAGGTACCAGATAATGGCTGTCAATAAAATAATCGGTGATTCCACAAAGAAATCGCCTTGTTTCTGTATCCAGGTTTTGTTCAGGTTCAACATGATCGTATGAGCCGATTCATAAGCATCCGCGATATCCGTCATAAATACCGGATTAATGGGATTACATCGGTGACTTCGCCTCGGATCATCGAAATTTATCACATAAAACTTCGGGGTTACCGGATACTTGTCCGTGTTTTTCAGCAATGTATTGTATGCAATTTCCGATAGGTCGGGATATTTAAAATCGTAGCAATACAAGGCAAATCCCTTTTGTATCTGCTGTTTGATGTAGTTATTCACTACCGCATACGATTTTCCCGAACCCGGTGTTCCCAACACAATGGAACCGCGGAAAGGATTCACCACATTGATCCAACCCTTGTTCCATCTCTTTTTGTAATAAAACCGTGTAGGCAGATTAACCGAATACTCGTTTTCCATCAGACGTGTTTCCTGCATAAACGATTCATTATCTTTATTGAAAACATCTTCCATTAAGTTGTTTTTCAGCAAACGGCTCATCCACAATCCTGCCACCAAGAGGCATATAAAACCAACCGATACCATAAAAATGTACAATCCTGCCGTAATGTTTTTAGGAAAGGATGATGTCAACACCCAAAAATTCAAAAAGAAAAGGGCTATCCCTAAACCCAACACCATCCATATCTTTGTCCAGGTAATGGTGTGGTTTTTAACTCCTTTCGTCCCCAGACACGATAATGCCAGAAATACCACACTGAACAGCTTTGTCCACAACGGGCGGTCGAAAAGGCCTGCCGTTTGTTGGAAATTTAACAGGATCTTGTCCAACACAATGATGGTTAGCTTCCATCCCTTGAGTGCTCCGTAGCAATACCAGTAACAATGAATAACCACAAACAGGATACTGATGGCCCGCATGAATTCCATCACTTTTGCCAATCCCCTTAAATCGTCTTCGTGTTGCATACCGGTTACTTTTTTATTACAATTTGTTCTTTTTTTTCTTCTGTTTCTTTTTGGCGTGTTTCACTGCTTCATCCTCATAGTCCGATGGACTACTACCTGCCGATAGCAAACCAAAAAGACTTCCCAACAAGGAGCCTTTCCCTGAAAATACCGGTTTAAATGCCACGTTCTCGTTAGTATGCTGCGGTAATGACTGCACCATTGGTTCCCGTGGGTTGAACAGTTGATTGAACATATTCGCTGAAAACTCCTTGCCCAATCTTGAACCGTTAAATACCGCTTTTTCCTGATGGTCAATAAACGTGGTGCCGTAAATCCGTCCTTCGTTGTTAGTCCTGAATAACACACTGATATTGTTTTTTGCCAGCTCTTTCTCAAAACCCGATTGGGCAGGATGCGATTTCAACGCCGAAGCAATTGTATTTTTACTGCGTTCTTTCAACCCTTTTGCCTTAATCAGATCTGCCGATTTCTCGAAACGCTTTTCCAATGCTTCATAACCGACTGTTTTTCCAAAGGACGAAGCATTGATGGGATTTCCCATTTTTTCACCTTTGTCGTTCAATGCAGAATAAGTCAATCCCTTGTAGGGTTTCCCGTTCACTTCGCCGCGTACTTCTTCCACACCGATGCGGTATAGCGAAAGCAACGCTTTGTATTCGTTCAAACTTAAAAAATGATAAGTTCGTGCAACGGGACAGATCACGTTGGCAATTTGCCGTTTCAGGCCTCCTTCCCGATAATCCACCGGTTTCAACGGTAATCCTTCCTGATGTTGTTGTTTTTTTGCCGGGATCAGTTTATACTTTTGTTCCAATTCCCGGCATATCTCCATCGATCTGCGGTGCTCGAAATTATGGTCTAATTTTTTTCCGTTTTCATCGATCCGCAAAGTGACGATGTGGATGTGTCTGCGTTGGATGTCCTCGTGTTTGTACACGATATACGGTTGGTTGCCGTACCCCATTTTCTGCATATACTCCTGTGCCATATCTGATAATTGGTCATTTGTAAGTTTATCCTTCGGATCGGGATTCAGGGAAATATGCAATACCGGCTTTTCGGTACGTTGATTGACAGCCAGGTACGGTTCAAACGAACGCATACAGCAGGAAATATCCCATTCTCCGTTTTTCGGCTCAATCATTCGGTTTGCCCACAGTACTTCAGCTTTTTCTTTATCCACTTTCTCCTGATTATAAGAAAGTGCACCGTAAGCCGAACTTCCCGAACTCATTTTTGCAACCATCTCTCCTCAAATTCCTGTGTTAGTTGAATAATTTGTTGGTTGATTTTCACCAATTCGAGGGTGGCTTTTTCCAGTTTATAAAGGAAGGCAAGTGCTTTTTTTTCCGAAAAATTGGATTTCAGTACTTTCACCACCTGGTTATAATTGACCCCAACACTCCTGAATTGGGAATAAAATGAGGTCAGGCGCATGTAATAATCCATGGCTGCTTTATCTATTTTCACCACTTTTACCGTCCTGTTGAAGATGCACGCCGCAATAAAATGTGCTTTAACTTTCATGCCCGATTGCTCGAATAACGTCAAAAACCTGGCATGTTCCGTTGCATTGAAACTCACCGAATAGCGGAAAATGGCCGGGTTATCTTTTGGCTTCCGTCCGGCTTTCCAATGCTTTTTATTTTCTTGTTGCATTACTGGTTGTTTAAAAATTAAAAAATTACGACTTCGGAGTACATTTTCCCCGTCCCGGGGCAAGTGATTTTGAGCAGCGGAAAACATTCCGCGCTGCTCAAAATACAACTTGCTATCCTGTTTGTCAGGATAAATCCGTCCTGCCGTCCGGATTGGAAGAAGCGCCGCTGTTTACCTGTCTTGTGTTTTACGGCCTTTTCCTTTCCAATACAAAGGTATAAGGACTGATTATTATTTAACTCATTGTATAGTAAGACAATCAATGCCATATCGATGCCAACCGCTGCCACGGGTTGGAAAGCGGAAATTCGCTGTAGATATTCTCAATTTTTTTGTATTACGGATGTATTTCTGTGGCGACAGAATGAAGTAAATAGGGCTGGAAATAGGTGTGTATTGAATGATTGTTGTGCTGTTGTTTTGATGTACTGTTGTACTGAATGATTGACTTACTGTTGTATCGTTGTATTGACGTACTGATTGACCGACATACTGAATTACACACTTGTTTCTGCCCATCATTACAAAATTATTGATATGAAGAACTGCATCCGTAAAGAATTACTCACATAAAAACGTATAGACATGAGAAAAGAACCCTTATTCGTATCCTTTTCCACCCAAAAAGGTGGGATCGGAAAAACCGCTTTGACGGTACTCACGGCAAGTTACCTGCATTTTGTAAAAGGTTTCCACGTCGGGGTGATCGATTGCGACTATCCGCAACACAGCCTGGGTGAAATGCGCAAGCGAGATAACGAACTCGTTTTGAACAACGATTATTTCAGAGAACTGGCCATCCGGCAATACATGCAGCTTGGTGTCAAAACCTATCCGGTGGAAGAATGCACCGCTGAACAGGCATTGCAACGGGCAGAAGTAATGATTCAATCTTCAGAGATACTTCCTGAGGTGATTTTCTTCGATTTGCCCGGCACATTGAACAGTCCTGGCGTTATCCGCACGTTGGCGGCTATGGATTACATTTTCGTTCCCATGAACGCTGACCGTGTTGTGCTGGAAAGCACCCTGCAATATGCCGTGATGCTGTCCGATAACCTGATCAAAAAGAATGTCGGCAACCTGAAAGCCATCTATCTTTTTTGGAATCTGGTGGACGGACGGGAAAAGACCCTGCTGTATACAGCCTATGAAAAAGTAATCGGTGAATTAGGGCTGAACCTGTTAAAAACCTATCTGCCCGACAGCAAGCGTTTCCGGAAAGAAGTGTCCGACGAACGGAAAACCGTCTTTCGTTCCACACTTTTTCCCGTCGACAAATCCCTGAGAAAAGGAAGTAATATACCTGAACTGACCGATGACATTTGTAAAATCCTAAAACTGAACCATTATGACCACGAATAAACGCGAAGTGAGCGACATCAACGAAATATTACTGTTGTCCTCCATCCGGGGAAAAACAGCTGAAACGGGTAATGCCGGTAAACCCGGAACGTCTCCTGAACCAAGTAAGCGAACACGAACCACTTCCGTGGATTACGCATCCACTTTTCTTCAAAAGAACGAATTAAAATCAAGACAGAGTGTCTATATCAGCCGCGATGTCTATAAAACCATATCCGAAATTGTACGGGTAATTGCCGGTAACGATGTAAGTGTGGGTGGATATATCGACAGTGTATTGATGCAACATTTGGAAACCCACAAGGACGAGATCAACGCTTTGTATAAAAAAGAAAGGAAGGATTTGATCGGATGAAAACACTAGCTCTGTTTGTATTACTTCTTTTAGCCGGTATTCTGATTCAACTGCTTCGAAAGAAACCACCCGAAGCAGAAAAAGATGCTACACCTATCCGTAAAAGTAACCCTGAAAAAACCATTATTGGAAAAAGCCGGGTTGTCCTGCGTTATCAAAGCCAACCACAGACACTTGCTGCCACTGATTCAGAATCAGAGGATCCGCATGAAAATAACGGTAATTTTGAATTGGATAACGAACCGTTGAACCTTCAGCTGGAGTTGAAGTATGACTCTCCAAAACCTGTACTGGAAGATATGGATGCGGAAGTCGAAGAAGATATCCAACTGGTAATGGAAGGCGAAAGCCCGTTAGCGAACGGGTTTATATACGAAGAGATGAGTTTGGCTGTCGGTGAGGTAACTCATCCGTCGGGAAAACACAACACCCAGGCAGCGGAAATACTGTACCGCATGCAAGATACGGAATGCGTTGCGCAACTGACAGCCCTTAGTCCAGAAAAAGCTGCCCATATTCACAACCTGATCAACCGGCATATCGAAACCGTTATCGCAACCCAGAAAAAGGAGTAATCCCAGTATTAACCCGGCTTCTTGAAAAGAAGCCACAAAACCTATGTAATATGGCAAAAAAGAAACTGTATTCCCTTTACATTTTTGTGATGATTGTTGCCGATGCGGCTGCCCAAGGCAACGGAGCCAGTGGAATTAACCAAGCCACACAAATGGTCACCTCGTATTTTGATCCGGCCACCAAACTGATTTATGCCATCGGAGCCGTTGTCGGTCTGATTGGCGGTGTAAAAGTGTACGGCAAGTTTTCGAGCGGAGACCCCGACACTTCCAAAACTGCTGCTTCGTGGTTTGGTGCGTGTGTGTTCCTGATCGTGGCGGCTACTATTTTACGGGCTTTCTTTCTGTAAGGTATGGCACAGTTTGAAATTAATAAAGGGGTTGGCCGCAGCGTCGAATTCAAGGGCTTGAAAAGCCAGTACCTTTTCCTGTTCGCCGGTGGGTTACTCGGAATGTTTATACTGACCGCCGTGCTTTATCTGGTCGGGTTGAATCCTTATATCTGTATTGTTACGGGTATGGGCGGCGCTATCTATATCGTGTGGAAAACGTTTCTCATGAACAAAAAATACGGTGAACACGGGCTGATGAAGATCGCAGCCCGCAAGTACCATCCCCGTTACCTCATCAACCGGAAACGCATCGGTACATTGATTGGAAAGGGGCGTACAAAATGAGAAACATATCCAAGATGACCACACTGGAAAATAAGTTTCCTCTGCTTGCCATTGAAGGCAATTGTATTATTTCCAAAGATGCGGATGTGACGGCTGTCTATCGGGTAGAACTTCCCGAACTGTTTACCGTAACAGCCAGTGAATACGAGGCCATACATTCCACGTGGCATAAAGCAATACGCGTTTTGCCACATTTTACGGTGGTGCATAAGCAGGATTGGTTCCTGAAAGAAAATTATCACTCCGATATCCAAAAGGATGAAGTGAGTTTCCTTTCCCGAAGTTACGAACGCCATTTCAACGAACGTCCGTTTCTCAACCACGAATGTTATCTCTACCTGACCAAAACCACCAAACAGCGGATGGCCCTGCAAAGCAATTTCACCACGCTGTGCAGGGGAAGTATTTTGCCCAAGGAGATCAAGGACGAAGAAACCGTGCTGCGGTTTTTGGAATCCGTCAGCCAGTTTGAACGGATCATGAACGATTCGGGATTCATCATATTAAAGCGGTTGAATGCTTCCGATATCAGTAGAAAGGGGGGACTATTGGAACGTTATTTTACGTTAGGCGGTAAAAGGGGAACACCCCTGAAAGACATCGCTTTCGGGGCTGACGAA
>NZ_CALNAT010000132.1 GCF_937873925.1 uncultured Proteiniphilum sp.
CGGCAGATAGGGGAGACCATCAGGAATTTCGACCTGGAGGGACAATACAGCAAGCGGGGTACACCCACCATGGGCGGGGTCATTGTGATCCTCTCCATTCTGGCTTCCACATTGCTTTTCGGAAAATTAGAGAATATCTATATTATCCTGATGCTTGTCAGCACCCTTTGGCTGGGTACATTAGGCTTTGCCGATGATTATATCAAGGTATTCAAAAGGGATAAAGAGGGATTGAAAGGAAAGTTCAAGATTGTGGCGCAGGTGGGGTTGGGACTGATCGTTGGCCTCACCATCTATTTCAGTCCCGAAATTGTTGTCCGGGAAAATACCGAGATCCGTGTGAATAACGTGATAGAGGAGGTCACCTACCAAAACGAGGATGTGAAAACCACCAGCACCACCATTCCGTTTGTGAAAAACAACAATTTCGATTACAAATGGCTTGTCAACTGGATGGGCGATTATGCGGATATGGCGGTATGGGTCGTTTTTATTCTGGTGGTCATCCTTATAGTAACGGCGGTCTCCAACAGTGCCAACCTGACGGACGGGCTGGACGGGCTGGCTTCCGGCTCTTCGGCCATCATCGGAGTGGCATTGGGGATACTTGCCTACGTTTCGGGACGTGTCGACTTTGCCTCTTATCTGAATATCATGTATATACCGGGAGGGGACGAACTGATGGTGTTTGCCTCCGCTTTCGTGGGGGCCTGCGTAGGCTTTCTCTGGTACAATGCCTATCCGGCCCAGGTATTCATGGGCGACACAGGCAGTCTTACCATGGGAGGTATTATCGGCGTTTTTGCCGTGCTGATCCACAAGGAACTGCTGTTGCCTATTCTATGCGGGGTATTTTTTGTGGAGGCGTTATCGGTCATTGCGCAGGTAGCCTATTTTAAATTTACAAAGAAAAAATTCGGGGTGGGTAAACGTATCTTCAAGATGACACCCCTGCATCATCATTACCAAAAGCCGGGTGATGGAAGCATTGACGCCTTTATTCAGAAGCCTTTCGCTCCGTTGCCCGAGCCGAAGATCGTGAGTCGCTTCTGGTTAGTAGGAATGATCCTGGCCGTATTGGCCCTGGCGACACTCAAAATGCGGTAATGATGTTGGTGTGGTAAAAAAGAGAGGCACTGGTCAGGATACCGGCAATAGATTTTGAACCGATTAAATTGGTCAATTAAATTGGTGAAGTGATGGATGAGAAGTTGATTGTGATTCTGGGTGGGGGCGAAAGCGGCGTAGGCTCTGCCATACTGGCCCAAAAGAAAGGCTTCAGGGTGTTTCTGTCCGACAGCGGCGTGCTGAACGATGAGCATCGGGATACGCTGAAAGCATACCGGATAGATTTTGAGGAGAACGGACATACCGAAGAGAGCATATTGGCGGCCGGCGAAATCGTGAAAAGTCCCGGTATCCCGGATAGCGCCCCCATCATGCGGAAGGTGTTGGCAAAAGGTATTCCTGTGATCTCCGAGATTGAATTTGCAGGTAGATATACAGACGCGAAAATGATCTGTATCACCGGCAGCAACGGTAAAACCACCACGGCCAGCCTGATCTACCATATCCTGCGGTCGGCAGGATTGAACGTGGGGTTAGGTGGCAATATCGGAAAGAGTTTCGCCCGCCAGGTGGCAGAGGAATCTTATGATTATTATGTATTGGAACTGAGCAGTTTCCAACTGGAAGGGGTCTGCGATTTTAAAGCTGATATAGCGGTACTACTGAATATTACCCCTGATCATCTGGATCGCTACGATCATAATCTCCAACACTATGTGGACGCTAAAATGCGGATCATCCGGAATCAGGAAACGGAAGACGCATTTATCTATTGGATAGATGATCCGTTAGTGACAAGAGAAATAGAGAAACTGAAACCGGCAGCCGCTTTCTATCCCTTTGGTGAGAAGAAGCGCGATCATATGGCCGCGTATACGGAAAACGGGAAATTGTATATTCAAATAAAAGAAAATATATTCGATATGGAATTGGAATTGCTTGCCCTGGAGGGGATGCATAATGTATATAATTCGTTGGCATCAGGCATTGTGGCAAAACTGATGGATGTCAGCGATGAGCAGTTACGTACCTCCCTGTCCGATTTCAAGGGGGTTCCGCACCGGCTTGAAAAAGTGGCTACGGTACGTGGAGTGCAGTATATCAACGATTCCAAAGCGACCAATGTGAATTCCTGTTGGTATGCCTTGCAAAGCATGCGTACAAAAACAGTATTGATCCTTGGAGGCACGGACAAAGGAAATGATTACACCGAGATTGAAGAATTGGTACGTAGCAAGGTAAGAGCGTTGGTCTTGCTGGGAAAAGATAACAGCAAATTGCATGCATTTTTCGATGGTAAAGTAAATGATATCCGGGATGCCGGTTCCATGAAAGAGGCGGTGGATACTGCCTACGAATTGGCGCAGAAAGGCGATACCGTCTTGCTCTCGCCCTGTTGTGCCAGTTTCGACCTGTTCAAAAATTACGAAGACCGCGGTGACCAGTTCAGGGAGTGCGTGAGGAGACTGTGAATAATGTGAATAATATGCCAATGTGTGAATGGGAATAATGTGCAAGCGCATTGATTTGATAACATCAGCACATCAATAAATTAAAAATATGCTTAACGACAGTAATCAAATAGCCGGTCAACCCTATGAAGGAGTAGCGGAAACGGAATCTTCGTTAGGTGATTTCGGGCGTAAGATATTCAAGGGAGATAAAGTGATCTGGCTGGTCTTTATCATTCTGTGTGTTATTTCACTGGTGGAGATCTTCAGCGCTACCAGTACCATTGTCTATCGTCAACAAAATATATGGGGGCCGATACTGCGGCATGCCATGTTCCTGGTAGGCGGTGTGGGAGTGATCCTGCTTATTCATAACGTTCCCTACCGTTACTTTTCACTGTTGATATTCGTGTTGCTCGGAGCTATCGCATTATTGATCCTGACACCGTTTATAGGCGTCAGCGTCAACGGGGCCGACCGCTGGATCTCTTTTATGGGATTCACCATCCAGCCTTCGGAAATAGCCAAAATATCGCTGATGGGAACTATCGCCTTTCTGCTGAGCAAACAGAACGGGGAGAACGATGGTCTTCTGTTCCGGTGGATGATCGGGCTGATGGTGGTTGTCTGCGGGATCATCGCCATGGATAACCTGTCGACGGCCGTGTTGCTGTTCGGGGTTTGCTATCTGCTGATGTTTATCGGCAATGTGAAATTCCTACGGCTGTTGAAGGTCGCAGGGGCAGGCATAGCCGCGATACTTCTGTTTTTCCTGCTCTTGAACGTAACCCCCGAGAGTTGGACTGAATCCGGGGCTTTGAGCCGACTGGGAACATGGAAGAACCGGATTGCCAATTTCAGTACACATAAAGAACTGTCGGAAGAGGAGTACTATACCATTACCGACGAAAATTACCAGGTGGCACACGCCAAGATCGCCATTGCAAACGGTGGTGTGCTGGGTGTCTTCCCCGGAAACAGTACGGAACGCGATTTCCTGCCGCAGGCCTATTCCGATTTCATCTATGCCATCATCATAGAAGAGATGGGGCTTCTGGGCGGGCTTTTTGTATTGCTTCTGTATGTAATCATCCTGATCCGGGCGGGAATGATCGCGCGGAAAACCGAAAAGTTGTTTCCCAAGTACCTCGTGCTGGGATCGGCATTGATGCTCTCCGTCCAGGCTTTTGTCAATATGGCGGTAGCGGTCAACCTGATCCCGGTCACCGGACAGCCGTTACCCCTGGTGAGCCGGGGCGGAACCTCTACCCTCATCACCTGCGCCTATTTCGGGTTGATCCTGAGTGCCGACCGCTTCGGTATAGGGAAGAAGAAAGAAGAGGAGACCGGCAAAAGGGAAACCGGGATGGATGAGGAGGAAAATAACGACCGTAACGACTTATCCGGGATGATGAAGGAGTCGATCGACAGGCTGGAGGATAAGGTTGAATTTGAAATTATTCAGGTATGATGAAAGTAATCATCAGCGGCGGCGGTACGGGAGGGCATATCTTTCCTGCTATCAGCATTGCCAATGCTGTGAAAGAGCGGTGGCCCGACAGCGAAATACTTTTCGTAGGGGCGGAAGACAGGATGGAGATGGAACGTGTGCCGGCAGCCGGATACAAGATTATCGGCTTACCGGTAGCCGGCTTCGACCGGCAGAATTTCCTGAAGAATTTCTCCGTGGCAGTGAAGTTGCTCAAAAGCATGCAGAAAGCACGTAGGATCATAAATGATTTTAAACCCGATATCGCTGTGGGGGTGGGAGGTTATGCCAGTGGCCCCATATTGAAGGCGGCGTCGGCGAAAGGTATACCGACCCTTCTTCAGGAGCAGAATTCCTATGCCGGTGTAACTAACAAGATGCTGGCACGCAAGGCGGCCACCATCTGTGTGGCATACGAAGGAATGGAGAAGTTTTTCCCGGAAGGGAAGATCGTACTCACCGGTAACCCCTGCCGGCAGGATCTGGTGGTTTCGGCAGAGAATCGTACGCAAGGATACAGTCACTTTCAATTGGATTCCGGCAAGAGAACCATGTTGTTGCTGGGCGGGAGCCTTGGCGCCCGTACGCTCAACCGCAGCATTGCAGGCGCTTTCCCGAAACTGGCCGCAGCCGGTGACCTGCAGGTGATCTGGCAATGTGGGAAATATTACTATAAAGAGATGCTCCAACTGCAAACGGAAGGCAAGATGCCGCAAAACGTGTATCTGTTGGATTTCGTGTCGCGGATGGACTATGCTTATTCCGTAGCCGATCTGATAATATCCCGGGCCGGTGCCGGATCCATTTCGGAGTTCAGCCTGCTTGGAAAGGCGGTCATTCTGGTACCTTCGCCCAATGTGGCTGAGGATCATCAGACAAAGAATGCACAGGCGCTGGTCGATAAGGACGCAGCCGTCATGGTTTCGGATGCTGAGGCTCCCGATGTCCTGTTTGATAAGGCGATGACCCTGGTGAGGAACGACCGGGAGTTGAGAAGCCTCAGTAACAATATCGCGAAACTGGCACAGCATGATTCCGCGAAACGGATCGTCGACGAAATAGAAAAGATCGTTTTCTTGAAAGAGGTGAGGAGATTGAGTGAACGTGGTTTGTCTCATTAGCACATTGAGTAAGATGAATTACGAGTCGATATATTTTATAGGCATTGGCGGTATCGGTATGAGTAACCTGGCCCGTTACTTTCTCTCCAAGGGGAAAAGGGTAGGAGGCTATGACCGTACCGAATCCGCGCTTACGCGATCGCTGCAGGAGGAGGGAGCATCCATCCATTACCAGGATGATACCCATTCCATTCCGGCAGCATTCTTCGATAAGGAAAAAACATTGGTGGTCTATACGCCTGCCGTACCTGCATCGCACAGCGAATTCCTCTATTTCAGGGAGCACGGGTATGTTGTTATGAAAAGGGCGCAGTTGCTCGGTGAGATCACAAGTACGAGCGATGCTGTCTGTGTGGCGGGAACGCATGGAAAGACCACCGTCTCGAGTATGATCGCCCATCTGTTACGGCAGTCGCATCTGGATTGCAACGCTTTTCTGGGCGGGATCCTGAAGAATTACGACAGTAACCTGCTGCTTTCCGACAAGAGCAAGATCACTGTTGTGGAAGCCGATGAGTACGACCGCTCCTTCCACTGGTTAAAGCCGTGGATCGCCGTGATCACCTCGGCCGACCCCGACCATCTGGATATTTATGGCACGGAAGAAGCATACAGGGAGAGTTTTGAGAAATTCACCTCACTGATCCGGCCGGACGGGCATCTGATCATGAAAAAAGGGATACCGCTGACCCCGCGGAGCAACCAAACGGTGAAGGTATGGAGCTACGGGGAATCGGAAGGCGATTTTCATGCGGAGAATATCCGTATAGGGAATGGAGAGATTGTGTTCGATCTGGTGACACCTTCTGAAATCATCAGGGATATCTCACCGGGTGTCCCCGTGAAGATCAATATCGAGAACGGGGTGGCCGCCGCCGCGGCAACCCTTTTGTGCGGCGTTACGCCGGATGAGATCCGGGGAGTCATGCATACGTTCCGGGGAGCAGGGAGACGGTTTGATTTTCATATCAAGACCGATCAAATCGTTTTCATCGACGATTATGCCCATCATCCGCGGGAATTATCGGCTGCCATCGGGTCGATCAAAGCACTTTATCCCGACAGGAAAGTGACGGCTGTTTTTCAGCCGCATCTCTATTCACGTACCCGTGATTTTGCAGAGGAATTTGCGAAGAGTTTATCGCTCTCCGACGATGTGATACTGCTGGATATTTATCCGGCCAGGGAAGAGCCCATTGAAGGGGTCTCCTCGCAGATCATTTTCGATAAGATAAGAGCGGCGGAGAAGATGCTCTGCACGAAGCAGGAATTGCCGGATCTGCTCCGGAAAAAAGAGGTGGAAGTGCTGGTGACGTTCGGCGCGGGGGATATCGACAGGCTGGTTCCCGAAATAGAACGGGTGTTGAGGGAGAAATACCTGTCGGGAAGTAAATGATTCTGAAGGTTCCACGCTATTGAATAACTTAATTGTATCTTTGCAGGTGATAAATATTTTTGGGCGGTGAAAAAAATTCTCATTATATTGGTGGCGGCGGTGGTAATAGGCTACCTGATCTTTTCGGCTTCCTATTTCAGGGATATGTCGCGAAACAGGATATGTGAGAATTTTGGGGTAGTGATTGAAGATAGCACCCACTACCGGTTTGTGTCGGCGAAGGATATTGTAGATCTGGTAAAACGGTACGATCTTTATCCCGTCGGCAAAACATTCGGTGAGATCAACACACTGGCCATCCGTGATACCATCCTCGCCAACAGGCTGGTGGAGTCGGCAGGGGTGTTTACCACGGCGGGCGGTTCTGTCGTGGCGACGGTATCTCAGCGGAAACCGGTATTGAGAGTTATCTCGGATGTAAAGGGTAATTTCTATGTGGATAATGAACGCCGTATTATGCCCGTCTCCGGTAACTTCGCCGTTTATGTGCCTGTGGCTACCGGCACCATCGATGAGAAGTTTGCCCGCAACCAATTGTATGATTTTGCCCTCTTTCTCCGTGCCCACCCCGATTGGGATGCATGGATAGAACAGATAGTGGTGCAAAAGGATCAAGAGGTGGAGTTGATCCCGCGGGCAGGCGATTTCAGGATCATTATGGGAAGTCTCGACGATTATCCGGCAAAGCTGGCCAAGTTTGCCCGCTTCGTGGAGGAAGGGCTGAATGTAGTGGGGTGGAACCGCTATTCTGCCATCAATTTGAAATACGATAACCAGGTGGTTTGTACAAAGAGATAGTCCCGGTATCGTATGAAAATGATGTTAAAACGCAAACAAAAGACATTCTAAGGGTGTTTGTTAAAAAACAATGTAACCAAAACATTTTCGTTAAGCAATACGAGCAGAAAGCAACTGATGACAAACCCAAACCAAAAGCAAACTTGTTTGGGTTTTGGTGAGGCGCGAAGGAAGAAGACGAAGTCAAACTTGTTTGCAATGTTTTCGATAAGCGAATACAGAGACAAAACTTGTTTTGACTATGCCGAGCGTAGAATTGGAAATCGAGGAGCGAAGGCGACTCAAAACAACTAAGTTTACT
>NZ_CALNAT010000133.1 GCF_937873925.1 uncultured Proteiniphilum sp.
TACTCTTTCGACGCAATGGCGAAGCTTTGGGATATCTTTTCGATACGGTTGTCCAATATCTCCGGGAATCGTATCAATACGGGCGATGAAACATCGCGCAGGTACAATTCGCGCATCAACTCGCTCAGATCTACGCTGGAACCTGCCTGCTTGCGCGGGGTCACCTGCACGTGTCCTTTTTCGTTGATGGAGAAATAACCGTTCCCCCATCCGTTGATGTTGTACAACTCTTCCGAATCTTCAATACGCCATTTTCTCATTCCAACAAACACTCTTTAAAGGTGATACACTAACTTAATCAATCAGTCCGCAAAAATACTCATTAATTTTGTCATTTGAAGTTACAGCGGATAAAATGATGCGGAAAACCGGTCGCTTGGGGAATATTTCAAAAGCCGCAAGTTCATTATAACTTTTTTTAATGGTATATCCGCAACAATTGACCGTTGAAATACATCTAATAAGTATAGAATTAAAAAATGTTGAATCTGATAAAATAGAACGTTTATGCAATCGAAAATCTATTCATTTACAATGGTAATTGTAGCCAGCCTTTTTCTGTCAGTGTCTTGTGATAAAAACGGCGGTGATGTCCGGACCGGGGATTTGCCTGATCCCATCCGGATAGACCTGCGTTCGTCCGAACAGGAAATGGTGCGTGCAGACCAGTCCTTCGCGTTTGAGTTTTTTGAGAATGTGTTTGTCGAAGAATCCCTCCAAGAAGACAACAATTTCATGGTCTCTCCGCTGAGCCTGAGCATGGCCCTGGCCATGACCTGGAACGGCGCTGCCGGCGAAACAAAGACGGCAATGCAGCGGACGCTGAAGATGGATGATTTCCCCGATGATGAACTCAACGGTTATTATAAAAAACTGAAAGAGGCATTATTGAAAACAGATCCCTCCACTAAATTATCGATCGCCAATGCTGTTTTCACCAATCAGTTCATTACGATTAAGCCCGATTTTATCAGTGCCAACCGGTCATTTTATGACGCAACGGTGCAATCGGTTGATTTCACCCGGGCCGCCACCGTGGATATCATCAACAACTGGGCTTCGGATAATACCAACGGATTGATAAAAAAGGTGATAGATAATACCAAGCCCGAAGATCTGATGTACCTGCTCAATGCCATCTACTTTAAAGGTATCTGGACTTCCGAATTTGATAAGAAGAACACTTCCGAAAGACCATTTACCTATGAAAGCGGTACCCGGAAAAATGTGGAGATGATGAAGCAAACGGCAAAATTCAACTACACCGAAGACGGTAACCTGCAACTGGTGCAACTTCCCTACGGGAACCAGGCCTTCAGTATGATGGTACTGCTGCCTGCAGAGGGGAAAAAATTGCAGGATGTGGTAACGGCAACCCGTCAGCAAGGGTACTGGGGAGGGTTAAAGTCTGCTCTACGTGAGGCTGAGGTCGATCTCTCCCTGCCTAAATTCAAAACCGAATACAGTAAAGAGTTGAATGAAGTGCTGACAAAGATGGGTATGGAGATCGCTTTTACAAAGGCGGCCGATTTTTCGCGGATGAGCGATGCACCCGCAAAAATCAGCTTTGTGAAACAGGATACATATATAACTACGGATGAATCGGGTACCGAGGCTGCGGCCGTTACTACTATAGGTATGGAGCTAACCTCATTTCCCATGAAACCGGATAAAGTGGTATTTAACGCCAATCGTCCCTTCCTCTATCTTATTCAGGAAAATTCCACCGGCGCCATTCTCTTTATGGGCGCGGTAAAAAATTTTGACAAATAGATTTTTATAATCTTGTCACAGCCGGGATTTTATCAGCGCCAACCGGTCGTTTTTATAACATTACTGTGAAGGCCGGACGTTTTCACTAACCTTCCGGCCGGTTTATCACTCAGCGGGCTCTGCCTGTTGGGTGATTTTTTATTTAAATTTTGTCTGTTTTTTGGGATCTCTTCCTCTTGCTTATTTTATCTGTTTGAATTTCAGTGAAGTTGTACCAATTGGAAAACTTTTTCTCCCTTATTGAAAATTAATGTTCTTATTATCAGTAATATGAAAATTTTTCTGGAAAACTTTATGTTATTGTTGATAAAAAAATCGATAAATATTTTGCACTCTTGGAAACTTTCTATAAACTTGCAAAAGCTAAAAAGCCTTACTTTGAAAAATTGAATGGTCTATTTGGAGAAGAAGTAGCATTGTAGAGATTTATTTATTATTAATTTTTTCCTGATGAAAAAGAAGACATACACTTTCGACGAAGCCTATAAAGCCTCGTTAGGGTATTTCCAGGGCGATGAACTGGCAGCCAAAGTATGGGTAAGCAAGTATGCCCTCAAAGACAGTCAGGGTGATATCTATGAAAAGACACCCGAAGATATGCACTGGCGATTGGCCAAAGAGGTTGCCCGGATCGAAAAGAAATATACCAACCCGTTGAGCGAAAAAGAACTGTTCGATCTGTTCGACCGGTTCCGCTACATCATTCCCCAGGGAAGCCCTATGACCGGTATAGGGAACGATTACCAGGTAGCATCGCTGTCGAACTGCTTTGTGATAGGGATGGACGGAGATGCCGATTCCTACGGCGCGATTATCCGTATCGACGAAGAGCAGGTGCAACTCATGAAGCGCCGCGGAGGGGTAGGGCACGACCTTTCGCATATACGGCCGAAAGGGTCGCCAGTAAAGAACTCGGCACTCACCTCCACCGGACTGGTTCCCTTTATGGAACGTTATTCTAACTCCACGCGCGAAGTAGCGCAGGATGGCCGTCGTGGAGCCCTGATGCTGAGCGTATCCATCAAGCATCCCGATTCGGAAGATTTTATTGATGCCAAGCTGGAGCAGGGGAAAGTGACCGGGGCCAATATCTCGGTAAAGATCGATGATGGATTTATGGAAGCTGCATCCGGAGGAAAACTGTATGTTCAACAGTTTCCCATCGGGTCAAATGAGCCGAAATATAAAAAGACCATCGATGCGCAGAAACTGTGGAAAAAAATCGTCCACAATGCCTGGCAATCGGCCGAACCCGGCGTCCTGTTCTGGGATACCATTATACGTGAATCGATTCCTGACTGTTATGCCGATCTGGGTTTCAAGACCGTATCGACCAATCCGTGCGGCGAAATTCCGTTGTGTCCTTACGACAGTTGCCGCCTGTTGGCCATCAACCTTTATTCTTATGTGGTGAACCCGTTCAAGGAAGATGCCTATTTCGATTTCGAATTGTTTGGCAAGCATGTACGGCTGGCGCAACGTATCATGGACGATATCGTGGATCTGGAATCGGAGAAGATCGACATGATCCTCGAAAAAATAGAAGCCGACCCCGAGTTGGAGGAGGTGAAATCGTCGGAGCGCAATCTCTGGAAGAAGATACAGCTTAAAACCCTGCAGGGGCGTCGTACCGGCGTGGGGATCACCGCCGAGGGAGATATGCTGGCTGCCCTGGGCATCCGTTACGGAACGGACGAAGGCAACGATTTCTCGGAAAAAGTACACCGTACTGTGGCGCTTAATGCCTATGCTTCCTCCGTGGAGATGGCAAAAGAACGGGGTGCATTTGAGATCTTCGATATAGAAAGAGAGAAAAACAATCCCTTTATAAATCGCCTGAAAGAAGCTGATCCTCAGCTTTATAAAGATATGGTAAAATACGGCAGGCGCAATATAGCCCTTCTTACCATCGCCCCCACCGGAACGACCAGCCTGATGTCGCAGACCACTTCGGGGATCGAGCCGGTCTTCCTGCCTGTTTATACCCGTCGCCGCAAAGTGAACCCCAACGACAAGGATGTGAAGATCGACTTTGTGGATGAGAATGGCGATTCGTGGGAAGAATACGTGGTATTCCATCATAAATTCGTTACCTGGATGGAAGCGAATGGCTACTCCACTATCAAACGCTATACCCACGACGAGATCGAGGAGATGGTGGCCAAATCATCCTATTATAAAGCTACCTCCAACGATGTGGACTGGCTGAAAAAGGTAAAGATGCAGGGAAGGGTGCAGAAATGGGTAGATCACTCTATCAGCGTGACCATCAACCTGCCGAATGATGTCTCGGAAGAGTTAGTGGGCGAGTTATATATGGAAGCATGGAAGAGCGGCTGTAAAGGTTGTACGGTATATCGCGACGGATCCCGGGCGGGCGTACTTATTTCCAATGGTAACGGCGACACGAAAGAGGACGAAAAAAATGATGATTGTTATGAACTGCCGGCGATCGTCACTTCCCGTCCCGTTGAGTTGGAAGCCGATGTGATCAAGTTCCAGAATAATAAGGAGAAATGGATCGCTTTTATCGGATTGCATAATGGCAGGCCGTATGAGATTTTCACCGGGATCAATGACGAAGACGATGGTATCATGTTGCCTAAAACGGTCACTACCGGGAAGATTATCAAGGCGTACGACAGCGACGGCCGGAAGCATTACGACTTCCAGTTCCAGAACAGACGCGGTTACAAGGTAACCATCGAAGGGCTGGACGGAAAGTTCAATCCTGAATTCTGGAACTACGCGAAGCTTATTTCGGGCGTGTTGCGTTACGGGATGCCTATCGATCAGGTGATCAAGCTGGTATCGGGACTGGAACTCGACAATGAGACCATCAATACCTGGAAGAACGGTGTGGAGCGGGCGCTGAAAAAATATCTGCCCAACGAGACCGAAGCCAAGGGACAGAAATGTCCCGTCTGTGGGCAAGAGACCCTGGTCTATCAGGAAGGATGCCTTAAATGCCGCAACTGCGGCGCATCCAAGTGTTAGGAAGAAGGCATTTCTAACAGGTTATAGTATCTTCCCTATACTTATCTTTACCCGTCATACCGGTTCAATTACCGGTTTGGCGGGTAAATTTTGAGGAAGCTGTTAAAGAGAGTTATTTGCGTATAAATATCGATAAAGAAGATACTTCCGGAGAAACTTTTTTCTGTGTGGATATGTTTATATACCTGTATTGTAGTTTATTATAAAAGAGAAAGGAGCTCAAAATGGCTAAATACTCGAAAAAAGCACAGGAAAAGATCGGCGAAGTCATGGGTGAATTTAAAAAGGGAAAGCTGAAAACTTCGGCCGGCAAGAAAGTAACCGACAGGGATCAGGCTGTCGCCATAGGTATCTCTGAAGCCCATCAGGCCGGATATAAGGCGCCGAAACAGCCCGATAAAAAAGACTCTCCGGAACAATCTGATAAAAAATCCTCCTCAAAACAGCGGAAACAGTCAAAGAAGTAACCTGAGAGCGGAGGTGAAAATATCTCTTCCCGGTTAATTTCGTTAGCCGGAAGGAGAAATATTTTCTACACCCCATGTCCGTTTCTCCTACTTTTTACTATTTTTGCGGTATGGACGACACCTATAAGACCGTGATCCGGCCTGCCGAAGGGTATATCAATGAAAAGAAGAGTAAATTTATCTCCCATATCTTTCCGGTAAAGAGCTCCGATGAGGTGAAAGAGATAGTGGAGGGACAGCGTAAGAAATATTACGATGCCCGCCATGTCTGCTGGGCTTATCTGCTGGGATGGGAGAGGAGCGAGTTCCGTTCCAATGATGATGGGGAGCCCTCGGGAACGGCCGGAAAGCCTATTCTGGGACAGATCAACTCTGCAGGGCTGACTGATGTGCTGATCACCGTGGTACGCTATTTCGGCGGCACGCTCCTGGGTACGGGCGGGTTGATCAAAGCATACAAAGAGGCCGCCGCCGACGCTATTGTCCACGCTGAGATCGTGGAAAGGACGGTGAATGATACCGTTGAAATAACCTTCGATTATACCTTGCTCAATGAGGTGATGCGTGTGTTAAAACAATTTGACGGCGTGCGATGGACGCAGGATTTTACCGACAGCTGCCGGATGGGCCTGGAAATACGCCGTTCATTGGCTCCGCAACTCACGGATATACTGACATCCATCCACGGGATTAACGTTGTTCATTCGTAAACAACTCGTCACGTCCCGGATTTTTGTTAAGAAGAGGTTTTTGTGTTTGTCCTGTGTTCGCCGGATTCCGCCCGGAAGTTTACGGATACTCTTATTTACTCCTGTCCGCGAGCTCCCTAGAGATATTAAAAAAAGACCCCGTTTTAAACATAAAAACACCCTAATAAATAAGGAATTTCATAAAAAAGTGTAGTTCCTTACACAAAATTAGCTACTTTTGCACCCAAATTGTGCACTTTTTCGTTTTTTCGCCTGACTATATTATTGCGGGAAAAATCCGAAAAAAAGGTCTGCCCTTAGCAAAAGCATTCCACATAAGTAAAAAGAAAGAACATTTGAATGGATAAAAACCTGGTTATCGTTGAGTCCCCTGCGAAAGCAAAGACAATTGAGAGGTTTCTCGGAAAGGATTTTCATGTCATGTCCAGCTACGGACATATTCGCGACCTGAAGAAAAAAGATTTTAGTATTGATATTGAGAACGGTTTTATGCCGATCTACGAAATCCCTTCCGATAAAAAAAAGGTTGTTTCAGAATTAAAGACGGCGGCGAAAGAAGCGGAAACGGTTTGGCTCGCTTCCGATGAGGACCGCGAGGGGGAGGCCATCTCATGGCATCTCTTCGATGCGCTGGATCTGAAAGAGGATAAGACCAAACGTATTGTGTTTCACGAGATCACCAGGGATGCTATTCAGGAAGCCATCAGGAATCCCCGCAAGATCGACCAGAACCTGGTGGATGCGCAACAGGCGCGGAGGGTGCTCGACCGTATTGTGGGGTTTGAACTCTCGCCCGTGTTGTGGAGAAAAATAAAGCCCGCCCTTTCCGCCGGACGCGTACAGTCGGTGGCAGTACGCCTTATCGTGGAACGGGAACGGGAGATACAGAATTTCCGATCGGAAGCGGCCTACCGGATCATGGCCCATTTCACGAAACAAGAAAACGGGCATCAGTATGAGATCAAAGCCGAATATAACAAGCGGTTAAAGACCAAAGCCGAGGCACTGGCACTGCTGGAAAAACTCAAAACATCGACCTTCACCGTGGGGGATGTTCACGTGCGCCCTGCGAAGAAGTCACCCGCACCCCCTTTCACTACCTCTACCCTGCAACAGGAAGCATCGCGTAAGCTGGGCTTCTCGGTGGGGCAGACCATGATGGTGGCGCAACGGCTTTATGAATCGGGAAAGATTACCTATATGCGTACCGACTCGGTACACCTGTCCGCATTGGCGATCGGAACCGCTAAGACGGAGATCAACGAGCAATACGGAGAGAAATACATCAAGAGCCGGCAATACGCGACCCAATCAAAGGGAGCGCAGGAGGCGCACGAAGCTATCCGGCCTACTTATATAAGTACGCATGAGGTCGATGGGACTGCCCAGGAAAAGCGGCTCTATGAACTGATCTGGAAGCGTACCATCGCTTCGCAGATGGCTGATGCCGAACTGGAACGCACTACTGCCGATATCTCTATTTCCAATAGCGACGGCAAGTTTGTGGCCAATGGGGAGGTGATTAAATTCGATGGTTTCCTGCGGGTCTATCTGGAGGGAACCGACGAGGAGAACGGAGAAAATGAAGAAGGAATGCTGCCTCCCATGAAAGAGGGCGAACAACTCACTATGCTGGAGACCAACGCCACGGAACGTTTCACACAGCGCCCCCCAAGATACACCGAAGCGGCGTTAGTGAGGAAGATGGAAGAACTGGGGATCGGACGTCCTTCTACCTACGCACCGACCATTTCTACCATCATCAACCGGGAGTATGTGGAAAAAGGGAACGTAGAAGGCGAGGAAAGAGTCTATAATATCCTTACTCTTAAAAAGGGGATCATCAAAGACAGCGATAAGAAAGAGATTGCCGGGGCCGATAAGAATAAATTAATCCCGACCGATATCGGCATGGTGGTGAATGATTTTCTGGTGGAGTACTTCCCATCGGTGATCGATTACAACTTCACGGCCAACGTGGAGAAAGATTTCGATAAGATCGCTGAAGGAAAGGCGCAGTGGAATAAATCGATTGCTGATTTCTATAAAATGTTTCACCCTATTGTGGAGGAGACGGCACAAATGCGTACCGAACATAAAGCGGGTGAGCGGGTGCTGGGAACAGATCCCAAGACAGGACGCCAGGTGTCGGTGAAGATCGGGCGTTATGGCGCTATGGCGCAGATCGGAACCCAGGAGGAAGAGGAGAAGCCGCTTTTTGCTTCGTTGCAGAAGTCACAGTCCCTCGAGACCATCACCCTCGAAGAAACCCTGAAACTGTTCGAATTACCCCGGACACTCGGCGAGTTCAGGGAGAAAGAGGTGGTAATAGGCGTAGGACGATTCGGCCCCTATATACGGCACAACAATAAATTCGTTTCTCTGCCTAAAGGAGTGGATCCGCTGGAAATCCAACTCGACGAGGCCATCACATTGATCGAAGCGAAGGAACAAAAGGACAGGGAGAAGATCATCACATCCTTTGAAGAGGAGCCGGACCTGCAAATACTGAACGGTCGTTTTGGCCCCTATATCGCCTGCAAAAAGTCGAATTACAAGATCCCCAAGGGTCAGAAACCCGAAGAGTTGTCGCTGGAAGATTGCAGGCGGATCATTGCCGATACCGATAAGGGGAAAGAGCCTAAATCGGAAAAGAGCACCGCGAAAGCAACCACGACGAAAACCAGTGCAAAGAAGACGGCGACGGGAAAATCGACAACCAAGAAGACAGCGGCGAAAAAAACATCCGCTAAAAAGACAACAACTAAAAAGTCATAAAGATAAAGAGCTACCACCGGTACTATAAATAACTGCAATGATCACCCGGATACGACCCACAACCCATGGCGACTTGCCGAAGGTGATGGAGATATACGCCATCGCACGTGATTTTATGTACCGCACCGGAAATGCTTCGCAATGGATAGACGGATATCCCTCGGCAACGTATATCATCTCTGAGATTGATGCAGGGCATAGTTTCGTTTGTGAAAATCAGGATGGAGAACCGGTGGGTACTTTCTGTTTTATCATCGGCGATGATCCTACTTATGAGAAGATCTACGAAGGGGAGTGGCTTAACCGTGATCTCTATGGTACGGTACACCGTATCGCATCGGCGGGAAAAGAGAAGGGAGTGGCGGAAGCCTGCTTTCGGTGGTGTTTCACCCGGTGCCGAAATATCCGGGTGGATACGCATCGGGATAACCGGACGATGCAACGGATATTGGAAAAACTCGGGTTTACGTACTGCGGCATTATTTATGTATCCAATGGAACAGAGCGGCTCGCCTATCAGAAAACAGTATGGGAAAAATAAATCGAATGGGACGAAAAATGCTGTTCCGGAGAATAGCAGGAGTGTGGATGTTGGGATGGATCCCCTTGTCGGGCGCAGCCGCAGAAGAGATGGCCGCTGTCAGTCTGGATATCAATATTGACTACAGCAACGATCCGTTTTATACCGAAATATGGTTTTGGATCCTGATGGCGGTGTTGCTCGTGTTTTTGCTGGTGCAACTTATCCTCGGCGGCCGAAGAAGCAGGCGTAAACGGAAAGCATGGAAGGAGTCGGAGGGGACAGGGATATCAAAAGAAGCCCCCAATGGATCAAAGGAATTAAAGACGGAAGAGCCAAATGAAATGAAGTGACCAACGTTACCGAAAGAAGAATTAAATATATTGAAGAAATCAGTAGAGGAGGAGACCAATCACGCCGGAGAGGAAGATTAGCAGGATCGGATCTGCTTTCCTGAGGGATGCTACTAATACCGCTCCGAAAATGATCCAGCTTTTATAATCGATAAAATTATAGGGGGTTATCAGCATAAGCGCAGCAGAGGCGATCAACCCGATAATGGCCGGTTTCAATACTGAGAGAGCCGACTGTATCCATAAGTTGTCCTTGAGCCGGAAGAAAAAAGCAGTGACGATCGTCATCAGAATGAGAGAGGGAATACTTACCGCGAAAGTGCAGATAGCCGAGCCAATCACTCCGTAAACCGATGCGAATCCCATCTCTGTGACGGCAGAGTAGCCGATATAGGTAGCCGAATTAAAGGCAATGGGCCCCGGTGTGGTTTGCGAGATAGCTACAATATCGGTGAAGTCGCTTACCGAGATCCATTGATGGTGATCCACTATCTCGTGCTGTATGAGCGGCAGCATGGCATATCCCCCTCCGAAACCGAACAGCCCGATCTTGAAGAACGATACAAACAGCGCCAGATAGAGATCCCAGAGTTCCATATTATTTATTTACTCTTTTTTTCAGGTAGATTAAATAGAATATTCCCAGAAGGATAGCCGCAAGAACAATATAGACGGGAGAGATATGCAGTTGCCAGACCGCAAGCGCTACCACAACAGGGATCCAGAGATTTTTCCATTTCACTCCCGCCGATTTGCCCAGGCTCAGGAGGGGAGCGACGATAAGCGCTACCACCGCGGGGCGGATCCCTTTGAATATGCGTTCCACTACCGGATTATCCTTGAACTGCGTAAACACCATGGCAATAAGCAGGATCACAATAAAGGAGGGTAAAATGACGCCTGCTCCTGAAAAAAGGCTCCCCTTGAAACCGAGCCGCTTATTCCCCACGAACAGCGCCGTATTCAACGCAATAGGCCCGGGCATAGACTGGGCGATGGCAAGCATATCCATAAATTCTTCATCTCCCAGCCACCCCTTTTTGTTGACCACCTCATTTCGGATAAGAGGAATCATGGCGTATCCGCCGCCAAAAGTGAAGGCGCCGATCTTAAAAAAGATAAGGAAAAGCTCCCAATATGGTTTTATTGTACGACCCATCTTAATAATGTGTCAATGTGACTAATGTGCCAATGTGAATGATTTGATGATGAAATTTTGAATTGAAAATCGACGTAGTCAAATCATGAGATCTGAATTGGAAATCAGCGTAGCTAAATCCCGGATCTTATATAAAATGAAAAGCAGATTGCAATTAGAGATGATCTGTTTGCTAATCTGCTTTTTATAAGAAGCCGCATCGGTGGAATAAGACGAAACTCCCTATGACAGGATTTGAGTGTTCCGGCATCTTTGTAATCCGCTGTTCCGGTAAACCGGGATCCCGAAGGATGCGGCCCGCCATTGATACCAAAAACGAGTCTCGGTTCATAAAATGTAATTGATGAGTTTCCCAATCGACCAATGCGGCAATGACTCATTCAATAAATTTAGACTATTTTCCGCAACGACATAATCCAGGTAAACTTGTCTTCTGTTCGTATTGCTTAACGAAATAGTTCATTTTATATTTTCAAAGATAGGGGGTAAAAATGAAACTTCCAAATTATTTGTGTTATTTTTTACCCTTTTTCGTCTGTTTATCCGCGATAGGGTTTATTTTCAGTGGGGTTAGGATTCAGCCAGAAACCTTTCAATCTCTTCGTCGGATACCTCATGGTTGGACAGATCCCCCGCCAGATATTGGTCGTAAGCGCTCATATCCACCAGGCCGTGTCCCGAGAGATTGAACAGGATCACCTTCTCTTTTCCCTCCTCTTTGGCTTGCAGCGCTTCCCTGACAGCCACAGCAATGGCATGGGTCGATTCGGGAGCGGGGATGATACCTTCGGTACGGGCAAAGAGCACGCCTGCTTCAAAGGTCTCCAACTGTTTGATGCTCACCGCTTCAATCAGACCTTCCTTCAGTAACTGGCTTACGATGCTGCCGGCGCCGTGATAACGGAGTCCGCCGGCGTGGATATTGGCCGGGGCGAATTTGTGTCCCAGTGTGTACATCGGTATGAGCGGTGTATAGCCGGTCTCGTCGCCAAAATCGTACCGGAACTCTCCTCTGGTCAGCTTGGGGCAGGACGCCGGCTCAGCCGCTACAAACCGCGTATGGGTTTTTCCGGCTATGTTGTGGCGTAGGAACGGGAAGCTGATGCCCGAGAAGTTGGATCCGCCGCCGAAACAGCCGATCACCACATCGGGGTATTCGTCGGCCATCGCCATCTGTTTCTCCGCCTCCAGGCCGATAATGGTCTGGTGCAGTGCCACATGGTTGAGTACACTCCCCAGGGTATATTTGCAATTAGGTGTCTGCATGGCCAGTTCGATAGCTTCGGAGATGGCTGTACCCAGGCTTCCCTGGTAGTTGGGATGATCAGTGATGATCTTCCGCCCCGCCTTGGTGGACATGCTCGGGGAAGCGATCACCTGTGCTCCCCAGGTCTGCATCAGCGAGCGACGGTAGGGCTTCTGCTCGTAGCTGATCTTCACCATATAGACGGCAAGTTCCAATCCGAACACGCTGGCGGCGAACGCCAGGGCGGTGCCCCATTGTCCTGCCCCGGTCTCGGTGGTGATGTTGGTGATCCCTTCTATCTTATTATAGTAGGCCTGGGGCAATGCCGAGTTGAGTTTGTGCGATCCGACGGGGCTTACGCTTTCATTCTTGAAGTAGATATGCGCCGGAGTGTCAAGGGCTTTCTCCAGTCCGGTCGCCCGCACCAGAGGGGTAGGGCGGTAAATCTTGTATTTTTCCCTCACCTCTTCGGGTATATCGATCCACGCATCGGTCTGGTTTATCTCCTGACGCGACAATTCCTCGGCGAACAAGGGATAAAGATCCTCCGCTTTCAACGGCTCTTTAGTCTGCGGGTTGATCATGGGCTGAGGTTTAGTTTTCATTTCAGCCGTTACATTGTACCATTGGGTGGGGATCTCTGCCTCCGGGAGAATGAATTTTTTTCTTTTTTCCATCATTTATATATTGTTTAGTGTAAGTTCAACGGTCTTGTTTCCTTTTTTTGTCCGGCAAAAACGGCTTTACCGCGGCCTCATCTCCTATTCGATCCTTGTGAGATGATTTGTCCGGATATTTTCTTCCACGATCGCGTCGATCACCGCTACCGCCACCATGTTCACGATGTCGCGCACCGATGTATCTACATCCAGTATATGTACCGGCTTGTTCAGCCCCATCTGGATGGGGCCGATGATATCGTTGGTGCCGGTTTCCCTCAACAGTTTGTAGGCCGAATTGGCCGAGCTGAGATTGGGAAACACCAGGGTATTCACCTCCTTATCATGCAGGCGGGTAAACGGATATTTCTTGTCGCGCAGATCTTTATTAAGCGCGTAGTTCACCTGCATCTCGCCGTCGACCACTAATTCCGGATACCTTTCGTGCAGTGTATCCACTACCTTGTGTACGCTGGCGGGACTGCCTACGGGGTCGGCGCCGAAGTTGGAATAGGAGATCATAGCGATCACCGGGTCGTGCGCGAAGAACTTGACGGTGGCGTTGGCCAGCCGGGCAATGTCTATCAACGCCTCGGTGTCGGGGTGACGGTTGAACAAAGTATCAGCGAGGAAAAGCACGCCCTTTTTTGTGTTGACGATATGCATGGCGCCGATATGGTTAAGCCCGTCGCGGATACCGATCACCTCTTTGGCAATATCGGTGGTGTCGGCGTACTTGCTGAATACGCCCGTGATCATGGCATCGGCATCGCCCGTCTCTACCATCATCATACCGAAATAATTCCGTTCGAACATCTTTTCCGCTGCCTCGTCGAATGTCATACCTTGCCGCTTCCGTTTTCGGGCGAGAATCTCCGCGTAGTGCAACCGCCGTTCCTCTTCCCGGTCGTGCCGCAGGTTCACGATCTCGATCCCTTCGAGGCTGATCTGGTTTTCTTTTGCCACTTTGGCGATCTTCTCTTCATTCCCCAGCAAAACGGGTTTGCAGATACCTTCGGCATACGCTGTTTCGGCTGCCTTGAGCATATTCAGGTGGTTGGTCTCCGAGAAGACCACCCGTTGGGGATGCTGGCGCGCCATCTCGAACAGGCGGCGGATCATCTTGTTATCCAACCCCATCAGGTCACGTAACTTGTGGTCGTATTGTTCCCAGTCGGTGATCGGCCTGCGGGCCACGCCCGACTCCATCGCCGCTTTTGCCACTGCCGGGGCCACGGTAGTGAGCAATCTCGGATCTAATGGTTTGGGGATGATATAATCCCTGCCGAAACTCAGTTTCTTTATGCTGTATGCAGCATTCACCACGTCGGGTACCGCTTTTTTGGTCAGTTCCGCCAGGGCGTAGACCGTGGCTACTTTCATCTCTTCGTTAATGCAGGTGGCCTGTACATCGAGCGCTCCGCGGAAGATGTAGGGGAATCCCAGAACATTGTTGATCTGGTTGGGATAGTCCGATCGTCCCGTCGCGAAGATAATATCGTCCCGCGATGTGATGGCCAGCTCATAGGAAATTTCGGGATTCGGGTTGGCCAGCGCGAACACGATCGGATCGGAACTCATCGACCGGAGCATATCGGGCGTGAGCACGTCGGCCACGGAAAGGCCAAGGAACATATCGGCATCTTTTACCGCCTCCTCGAGGGTGGAAATAGTACGGGTGGTGGCAAACGGTTTTTTGCGGTCGTTGAGATCGGTTCTCGAGGTGTTGATCACCCCTTTCGAGTCGAGCATCACGATGTGCTCCGGTTTGGCTCCCAACGCGATATACAATAGGGTACAGGAGTTGGCGGCAGCCCCCGCGCCGTTCACCACGATACGGATATCTTCTATCTTCTTGCCGTTCAGTTCCAGTGCGTTCAACAATCCGCAGGCAGAGATAATGGCTGTGCCGTGCTGATCGTCGTGCATAATGGGGATATCCAGCTCTTTTTTCAACCGCTCTTCAATCTCGAAACATTCCGGCGCTTTGATATCCTCTAAGTTAATACCGCCGAAGGTAGGTGAAATGGCTTTCACCACTTCGATGAATTTTTCAGGATCTTTCTCGTTCACTTCTATATCGAATACATCGATTCCGGCAAATATCTTGAAGAGTAGTCCTTTGCCTTCCATTACCGGTTTGCCGGCCATCGCTCCGATATTGCCCAGACCCAGTACGGCGGTACCGTTGGATATCACTGCCACCAGGTTCCCTTTCGACGTGTAATCGTAGGCTGTCTGCGGATCTTTTTCGATCTCTAAGCAGGGTTCTGCCACGCCGGGTGAGTAGGCGAGAGAGAGATCGCGTTG
>NZ_CALNAT010000134.1 GCF_937873925.1 uncultured Proteiniphilum sp.
CGCTTGAAGGTAAATTGAATTAGAGTGCATACAATACAAAAATTCGGACGTGATCCTATCTTATTGATATATTATCATTGTTTTTAAATCATTGATTTTCGATTAATTCAGATTATTTTCCACCAAGGCATAGTTCAACAAACCAGACTCCACCCATTTGGTTTTGCGAAATAGTTCTGTGCTCGGTAAAATAAATTAATTGACCTGCTCCCGTTTAACGAAAACTATCAATTACCCTCATCTCATTTTGCATCGATTGCTTCCAGTATTTTCCAACACTGGTATAATCCCCTCGGCACATGGAAACAGCCTTTCCATTTGCCTCCTTTCAGATCGAGCAGTACTTCACCACGACGATTCAGGTATCCCCACCATTCGGAATATTCCGGATCTTTGAAATGACTCCAGGTGTAGTCGTGTACTTTTTTAAACCATTGGAGAGACTTCTCAGAGCCGGTTAATTGATACCCTTTCAGCAGCGATATCAATGTTTCCACATGTACCCACCATAGTTTCTGGTCCCACTCCAATTCCTGTAGTGGAACTCCTTTTCTGTCCATAAAGTAAAAGATGCCACCATACTCTTTGTCCCAGCCGTATTCTAGGGTTTTCAGGGTGGTCTCGGTTGCCTTCCTTATCAGTTCGGGACGGTTAAGCCGCACTCCCAGGTCCATGATAAACCACATGGCTTCTATCCCGTGCCCGGGATTTACCAAACGGCCGCTGAAGGAATCGGACAGGGAGCCATCCTGGTTCACATTTTCCACGATAATCCCTCCCAACTCGGGACGCAGGAATACTTCCATCACTTCATGGATACATTCTTCCATAGTTTGTTCGACAATCTCTTTGTCGAGCAGATGTTCGATTTCCAAGGTGAGGTTACTGAGGATCATCGGCAGGGAGAATCCTTTGAGCGGACGGGTACCGGGATAGGCTTTGTTCCATCTCCCCTTGGGATTGTTCCGCCTGGAGAGAATGATATCGAAAGTGCGTTTGGCAATATCGGCGTATTCCTGATTCCCGGTGGCCAGACTCAGTTGTCCGAACGCCATTGCCGCGAAAGTGTAGGAGAAGATATTGTACGGTTCCACCAATGGTTTTCCTTCGCGGGTAAGCGAGAAATACCAGTTGAAGTTGCCGTCATGCCCATACCTTTTTAGGAACTCAGCGCCTTGTATGGCGCAATCGAGCCATTCCTGCCGTTTTTCCACCTTATTATACAACATGGAGAACAACCATATCTGACGACCCTGAAGCCATATAAATTTATCGGTGTCGAACACATTCCCCTGCCGGTCGAGGCAGGTGAAATATCCGCCGAATTCACTGTCCTGCGAGTGCGTAAGCCAGAAAGGAATCACATTTTCAAGTAATTCCGTTTTATATTGCAAGGTCAATATGTTAAAATTGTTCATCCCTTCCATTTTGTATCATAATTTAATTATATTTACTGCTAATTATAAGCTAGCAGTTTTAAGATATATCTGCAAATTAAGATTAATAAATTCATATATTCAAATATAAAAGTAAAATAATTTATTAAATATTGAGTTATTAACGAAGTTTAACTATATGATACGCGATAATCAGTGAGAATTTAAGTTAAAAGATGGGGCGCGCCAGATTGGAAAAAGTTATATTTTACAAGAGTTCGGCAAACAAGAATTTGTATGCCCGCCACTGTCAAGGAATTTATAAACACCAACAGCTTTGTAGCGGTTGCCGATATCCAAAACAGAATTCTGAATGAATATATTGCTGATATGGCGAAATATGCGGAACCTTCCACAAGTAGTAAGATACGAGCCTGTTATGAATCTATTCCTGCTCAATTGGCAAAAGAGAATCGCAAGTTTCAATACAGTGTCGTACAAAAAGGTGGAAGTGCTACTATTTTCGGAGAATCAATAGAATGGCTCAGATATGCCGGCATTGTTCTTAAATGTCAGAAAACGACTCAGGGGACCATGCCTATAAAAGTTCATGTTGATTTGAGTGATTTTAAACTGTATATGTCGGATGTTGGTATGCTTATCATGCAATCGGGCATGGCAGCACAAGCTATTCTCTCCCCTCTTGAAATGGAAACCCCGTTCATGGGAGCCATTGCTGAAAACTATGTTGCACAAGCTTTTTCCGCAAATTTAATTCCACTACTTTATTGGAAAACGACAATACTGCCGAGGTGGATTTTGTGCTCCAAACGGAATAAAATCAGTTCCTTTATATGCGGCTTTCTGTGTCCGGTAACAGTAGGCAAAGTTGTCTCGGGACAGATTTTTGTCATTTATAGTAAAAATGTCAGAAGAGCTATAGTAAAAATATCAGAAGAGCCCGTCCGGAAATTGCGCGGCTTCTTTTAGAGATTCCGTTTTTCCTACATCGATCAGTTTCAGGTTATCCGGGATATAACAGGCCAGTTCTTCTTTATCACATATAGAAAGGTAAAATTCGATAATAGAAAAACGGTCCGGAAGGTCGGCCATATACTGGAAGATAGAGGGTTCGAGAATCTGGATTCCTGCAAAAGCCAATTTTCTGTAATGCCGGGGATCGAAATGGGGAAAAGGTGATTTCACTTCACCTGTTCTTTCATTGATCCATCCTTTCAGGCGGTCATTGCTGTCGGAGAGGAGGTAGCGCGAGGTCTTCCGTTCGCTGCAAACCAGAGTAGTGAGTGGGCTGCTTTGTGCGGGTGGTATTTCTGTTCCGTGCAATGAATGCAGACCGGCTTGTCGCCTTGAATCCGGGATATGACTTTGTGCATGTGCTTCATATAATTTCCGTAAGTCGGTATTGGAAAGAATATCGACATTATGCACCAGAAACGGCTTATTGTCGTTGAAGAACGGGGAAGCCTTTTTGATCCCTCCTCCCGTATCGAGCAGTTTCTCCTGTTCATCGGAAAACTCAATATGAATACCAAAATGATGATTTGCCTCTACAAAATCAATGATCTGCGGTGCAAAATGATGCACGTTGATGATGATCTCATCGAATCCGGCGGCTTTCAGTTTTTCAATCGCATGCTGTAACAACGGTTTCCCGCCGACCGGTACCAGCGCTTTCGGCATGGTGTCGGTGAGGGGTTTCAATCTCGTGCCGAGCCCCGCGGCAAATATCATCGCTTTCATATACTAAAAATAAAGAATAAGGAGCAAAGAATAAAGACTTACTTAATTAGCCAGTTGAATTAATTATCCTTCTTTTATCGAAAGACCTGTTCCAGATTCTGCTCCCGGTGTACCAGCGAGACTTTGATGCCGAATTTTTTCGAAATATGCTCCGCCGTTTTCCGGGCGGCGTAGACCGAGCGGTGTTGCCCGCCCGTACATCCGAACGAGATCATCAGGTCGGTAAAACCCCGATCCTTGTATCGTTTCACATGCCTGTCCACAAGCGGATAGATATTGTCAAGGAATTCCAACATCTCGCCGTCCTCTTCAAGAAACTGGATCACCGGTTCATCCAGCCCGGTTACATTATTATACCGTTCATATTTTCCCGGATTATTGATGGCGCGGCAATCGAACACGTAGCCCCCACCGTTGCCGGACGTATCATCGGGTATCCCTTTTTTATAAGCGAAACTATAGATACGCACTTCCAGTTCACGTTTCCGGGAGTCGGCAAATTGTTTCAGTTCCGTCATCTCCTGCAATATGCCGCTGAGATAGGGATATTCGTCGAAACCTTCTTTCAGCAAATCCCGGAGATTGTTCAGGGCGAACGGTACGCTTTGGATAAAATGGGGCTTTTTCTCAAAATACCCCCTGAATCCGTAAGCCCCGAGAACCTGCAATGTGCGGAAAAGGACGAACTGGCGCAGTTGTTTCGGAAAATAGGTCTCGTCTACTGGCTGGTATTTTTTAAGTGACTCTATATATGTGAGAATGAGCTCATCCCGCAACTCTTCCGGGAAATTGGCTTTGGCCTGCCATAGGAATGAGGCCACATCATAATAGACGGGACCTTTCCTGCCGCCCTGGAAATCGATAAAATAGGGATTTCCGTCCACCAGCATCACGTTGCGCGATTGAAAATCGCGGTACATGAAAGTTTGCGGTTGCTCCCGAAGCAGGTTCCCTGCCAGTTTTTCAAAATCATTCTCCAGCAGGTCTTCCTGAAACTCCATACCCGTAGTCTTCAGGAAATTATATTTGAAGTAGTTTAAATCCCAATATACGGAGCGGCTGTTGAAGCCGGGTTGAGGATAGCAGGCTCCAAAATCGAGCCCCTGTGCACCTTTTACCTGAAAATCGGCAAGCATCGCAATGGTTTTGTGCAGGAGCGCTTTCTCTTCATGACTGAAAACGCCCGTCAGTCTGCCGCCTTTTATGGTATCGAACAGGATCTCATCTCCCAGGTCCTGTTGGATATAGAACATTTCATCCTCCGAAACGGCAAATACCTCAGGGGTGTTCAATTGTTGTCGGTGAAAATGACGGGACAGTTCTATAAATGCATGATTTTCCTCACGCGATTTCCCATGCACGCCAATAAGCGATAGATCATCCTTTTTCAGGCGAAAATATCTCCGGTTCGATCCGGAAGAGGGTAACGCTTCCAGCGTGGGACTTCCTTTTCCGGTGTACGTGGTGAAAAGAGATATAAGTTGTTGCATATCAATTATTATCTTGTTATTCTAACTCTTTAGTCCAGGCGTTTGCCGATGCATCGCTCGGCATGCGCCAGTCACCGCGGGGAGAGAGGTTTACCGATCCTACTTTAGGACCGTCGGGCAGGCAGGAGCGTTTGAACTGTTGGGCAAAGAACCTTCTGTAGAACAGTTTCAGCCATTTCACTATTTCTTCGGGAGAGTATTTCCCTTCAAACGCCTGCCCGGCCATAAAGAGTATGCGTGACGGAGTGTCGCCATAACGGAGCATACGATGCAGGAAGAAATCATGCAGTTCGTAAGGGCCTACGAAGTATTCGGTTTCCTGTGCAATTTTCCCATCCTCACCGGCCGGGAGCAGTTCGGGGCTGAAGGGAGTGTCGAGTATATCGTGTAATATCCTGCGGGAGGATTCTTCATCTGTCCGGGCATCGGCGATCCACTTTACAAGGGTAGCGACGAGCGTTTTCGGCACACTTGTGTTGACGCCGTACATCGACATATGGTCCCCGTTATAGGTCGCCCAGCCCAGCGCCAGCTCCGACATATTTCCGGTGCCTACCGCCAGGCCTCCTATCTTGTTGGCATAATCCATCAGTATCTGGGTGCGTTCCCGTGCCTGGCTGTTCTCATAGGTTACGTCGTGATGGTCCGGATCGTGGCCGATATCCCTGAAATGTTGTGTGACGGCATCCACAATGGATATTTCCTTAACGGTTACTCCCAATGATTTCATCAGGGCCACGGCATTGCCGTATGTCCTGCCGGTAGTTCCGAACCCGGGCATAGTGATACCATGGATATTTTCGCGGGGGAGACCCAGCAGGTCGAATGCTTTGACGGTTACCAGAAGCGCCAGCGTAGAGTCCAGTCCGCCCGAAATACCGATGGTCACTTTCTCTACACCGGTATGCAACAGTCGTTTGGCCAGTCCATGTGTCTGAATATTGAACACCTCCGAAAGGCTTTCATCGTGATCTTTTTCCGGGGGTATAAAAGGATGCGGATTGAACCTTCGATATATTTTGTCTGAAGTCACAAAATCGATATAGCAGTCGATCCCGCTTGTGCCGTATGGCGCTGTTGCCGTATAGTTGCTGTTTTTCAAGCGGTCGTAGCGCAACGCGTCGATGTCGATGTCGGTAATGATCAGTTCGCTTTCCGGTGAAAATCGTTCCGACTCGGCCAGCATGGATCCGTTTTCGGTGATGAAGCAAGCTCCGGAGAAGACCATATCGGTAGTAGATTCACCCCAGCCTGCCGAAGCGTAGATATATGCTGCGTTACACCGTCCCGATTGTTGCAGTATGAGCGACTTCCGATAGTGGTTCTTGCCCACCAGTTCGTTGCTGGCCGAGAGGTTAAAGATCAGTTCGGCCCCCTGTATAGCTAATCCGGATGATGGCGGGACAGGCATCCACAGGTCTTCGCAGATCTCTATACCGAAAGCGGCGAAAGGAGTGTGGAAAATCATCCCTTTCGAAGATACCGGTACGTTCTTACCCTCGATATCTACTGAAAGATCGGAAAGATCCTTCCCGGAGGTGAACCATCTTTTTTCGTAATACTCATTGTTGTTGGGAATATATGTTTTGGGAACAATACCCAGGATCCCTTCGCCCGACAATACGGCGGCAACGTTGTAGAGGCTGCTTTGGATACGCAGGGGAAGTCCCACGATGACGATGAGCGACGGTTCCTCTTGCATGAAACGGATCAGCACGGACAAAGATTCCATCGCTTTCTGCTGCAACGTTTTCTGAAAGAAAAGATCGCCGCAGCTATAGGCCGTGAGGCACAGTTCCGGGAAACAGAGGATCTGTACATCTTCCCGCTGAGCCTGCTCTATTACCCGTTTTATTTCGGTGGTATTGTAATCGCAGTCCGCCACCTTCAGTTTCGGTGATGCGGCCGCCACGCGTAGGAATCCGTAATCATTTATGTTCATATTCAATGGGTTTGCAATCTTTATCACAAAAGTACATGAAAAACTTCGTCTTCCCAAGCGCGTAAAATGAAAACTGTTCTTTTACAAAGGAAAGAGCACGCATAGACTCAATTATTGATAGATTAATTCCATTTTATATTTCCATCGATCAAAATAAAGATTCCATTGGCCGGACTCCACCTCACCCCGCTGAAAATCTACCGTTTCGCTACGGGGGTATTTTTTCCCGGGATAAAATTCCCCCGAAAAACCGGAATTGATATACAAACGGTAGGAATCGATACCACTCATGAAAAACTCCTGTCCCGGCTGGATAGGGACTGCCCCGCCGCGCCCGAATGAGATATCGACCGGGATCCAGCCCGTACCTTCAAAATAGACTTCTGCCCAGTCGTGCAGGTTCACCTCTCCCGGATGCGTCATCCATCCGCTTTGCCAACGGGCCGGAATACCTTTGTATCGCAACATCGTCATCATCAGCAGTGTTACCTGTCCGCAATCGCCTTTGCGGTTTTCAACGACATATTCGGGAATATTGGCGATGGTGGAATATTCGAGTGCGCTTGCCCAGGGAAAGCCGGCAGCAATATAACGATAAACTGCCTGCAGGATCTCTACAGGCGTTCGGGCATTTCGGGTTACACTGTCGGTCAGATTCCGGATGTTTTCCGAAAACCGGATGTGTGGCTTTTGTTCCGCAGTATATGTTTGGAATACTATGCTGCTTTTATCATAAGGTGCTGCCTCTATCTCAGATAGATCGAACCACTCTCCCCGGGAAGTGAATCCGAAATCGATCCAAAAAACTGTCGGTTTGCCTCCTACTGCTTTTTGTTCCATATACAGGCTCGTGTGTGCTGTTTTGTCGTCAGATAAGATGTAGTCGGATGGTGAGGTTGCCAGCAATTTTACATCCGTTTGTCTGCTGACATCTTTTCTCGGAAACGGTAACCAGGCTTTCAATATTTCTCCGTCGGGAACAACATCTGCGTTTACCATTAGTGTGTATCGCGCTCTCATTGTTTTCTTAGGAAGAAGATATTTCCCTTTTATTTCACTCTCAGTTTTATGATTGAACGCGTTGATGAGCAACGAATCGCGCGGTGTATCTGATCCGGGCGCGAGGATCTTTGTCAGCTCTCTCGCCGAAGCATCTACCCGGAATATATTGGGTGCGGCATTCCGGAAATATCGTTTTTCCCCGTCGATGATCCTGAATTCGAGTGTTTTGGATCGTTCCCAACTATCCATCAGTGAATCGGAAGGGGTAAACAACCGGTTTTTTTCTATCCAATCGATTATTTCATCCTTTGTTTTGTTGAAATCCAGTTTTACCCTGTGCAAAGAGTCTTGCGTAAAAAGAAGGGTCCGCTGTTGCGGTTCGTTTAGCTGTCCTTCCTGTACAAGTGAATCGATCAGTGCTGCTGCTCTTGTGAAATTTCCTGATACGATCTCTTTGTTGATCTCCCTGATAGGATCCTGGCGTTTTGGTGAAGAACAGTCGAGCAGGAACAGAAGAATAAGTAAGCCCAAAGTTGTTCTCATGGGTTGTGATTTTTAAAGTTGAACGTTGCGCACAATTTGAAAAAAATCCGGAAGATTTTTGAGCAGCGAAGTCATGGAGTCGAAAACTACCGAAGCGCCTGCGTCGGTCAAGACGGAGTCGGGGAGGGGACCTGTATTCACGGCGATGGTAAAGATACCGGCTCCGACGGCCGATTCGATACCCAGCGGTGCATTCTCTATCACAATGGCTTGATTGGGTTTCAGATTGCCGCCTTTCTGCAGCCCCATCAGATAGGGCTCAGGGTCGGGTTTGCCGTGCTCCACGTCGAAAGCGGTCACCATGGTTTGAGGCGTGAACACGCCGGGGAAATGAATGTCGAGCCGGTCCAGCAGCGAGGGTTGACCTGATCCGGTGACCAGCACGGGCTTTAGCCCGTTCACCTGTACAAATTCCAGTATTTCCGCAGCTCCGGGAAGGATCTTGCCACTGTTATATTGCTGGAACAGTTCAGTTTTACGGGCATAAATCTTTTTTATTTCCTCATCCGTGGCATCACGGTGCAGGTTTCGTTGAAAAACGGCGTCGATGGTCGATTTGCCGATCCGGCCTTCCTGAAGATAAAATTCGTGGGTCAGGTGGTGGAGTGCCCTTTCATCCATAGTCTGCCGCCACGACTTATCATGGGCCGGCATGGAATCATATAGTACGCCGTCCATATCGAAGATAACGGCTTTAAGATCGAAATGCGTGAACGAATGTGTATGAAGATAATCTGAAAGTATTTGTTCCATCTTGAACGTTTGTTGCGATTATGATTCGCTTGATGGTTCAAATATACAAAAAAAACCGGTGTTGTGCAATTTATTTGTTTTCAGCCAGCCGTTTTACTTCTTCTAATCCGTTGGTAAATCCTTCATCCATATCATGTTCATATTCATCCTCGATATCAACGGATACGGTCAGTGTGGTAATGCCATCCGATTCACTCAGCAGGTATTTTTCAAAAGACCCTCCCTCTCCGTAGCTTTTGCCTTCAATTCCGTTCAGCACTTCGCCCAGATGGTTGAAAATTACTTCATATGGTTCTTCCAGTTTCGTGATGGTCGCAATCATTCCGTTACGGTCCGGATCCAGAAACAGTGTCTTTCCTCCGATTTTCCAGTCCGACTCATAGTGAGATCCCGGCATAAAATGTTTTGTCCATTCCCGGTATGTATCGTCATTCCACAACGTTTCCCATACTTTTTCAATCGGAGCATGTATTTTCTTTTCAAATGAGATTGTTTTCATACCATAATTATTTGACTGTTAATAACTTTGTTATTTCTTTATTGCTTCGCTTTAAACGAACCAACGGGAAATACTCTGTTGGTTTAACAGTCACTAAATAGAAAAAGTTGCCGGCGGGCAACTTTTCTTACCATATGACAAGATAATAAGGAAAAGAAAATTATAATCTTGCTTTGATCACTTTGGTTGCTTCCTCGTAACCGGGTTTTTCCAGCAGGGAGAACATATTCTTTTTGTAGGCTTCCACTCCCGGCTGGTTGAACGGATTGATCCCGAGCAGATAGCCGCTGATGCCGCATGCTTTTTCGAAGAAATAGATCAACTGTCCGATATATTTTTCATTCAACCTGGGTATTTCAATAGATAGGTTGGGAACGCCTCCGTCCACATGCGCGATGCGTGTACCCAGTTCCGCCATCTTATTCACTTCATCCACCCGTTTCCCTTCCAGATAGTTTAATCCGTCGAGATCCCTCTCATCGCGCGGGATCCGCACTTTTTCGTTCGCTTCCCCGATCGATATCACCGTTTCGAAGATGGTGCGCTCTCCCTCTTGTATCCATTGGCCCATAGAGTGCAGGTCGGTGGTGAAATCGACTGCTGCCGGGAAGATCCCTAGACCTTCTTTCCCTTCGCTTTCTCCGTAAAGTTGCTTCCACCATTCGGCCAGGTAATGAAGTTTAGGGTGATAGTTCACTAAGATCTCGATCTTCTTGCCCCGCTTGTACAGTTCATTACGGATCACTGCGTAGATGGCGGGGAGATTGTAATCGAAGGAGGTGGAAGGTGCGGTAGCTTTTTCTATTTCCACAGCACCGCCTACCAGTTTGCGGATATCTATCCCTGCCACGGCAATGGGAAGCAATCCCACGGGCGTGAGTACGGAATAGCGTCCCCCTACATTGTCGGGGATGACGAATGTTTTGTATCCTTCCGTGTCGGCCAGGGTACGAAGGGCTCCTTTCGATGCGTCGGTGATGGCTACAATCCGTCTTCTTGCCTCTTCTTTCCCTACTTTGTCTTCCAGTTGGTCTTTCAGCAGCCGGAAAGCGATAGCCGGTTCGGTGGTCGTGCCCGATTTGGAGATATTGATGATGCCGAACTGTTTGTCGTCGAGATAACGCATCAGTTCACAGAGATAATCTTCGCTGATGTTATTTCCGGCATAAAGGATCACCGGATTTTTGCGTGCTTCTTTCTCCTGCAGCCAGTCGAATGAGCAGGAGAGGGCGTCGATCACGGCGCGGGCGCCGAGGTAACTGCCGCCGATACCCACTACCACTACTGCCTCGCAGTGCGTCCGGAGTACCGTTGCCGCATCTTCGATCTCCCTCAGTACCTGGTCCGTAATAGAGGAGGGGAGGGTTACCCATCCCAGGAAATCGTTACCTTCGCGGGAGCCGTCATGGAGTGCCTGATTGCAGATAGTGGCTCCTGCCGACTGTTTCAGAATATCCTCTTCCGAAAGGAACCCGGAGAGATCTTTGATCTGTAATTGAATCGTATCCATTTTTGTTGATTTGTTGATTTGTTGATTTCAAAATAAATCGATCAGCTTCTTGATACCGTTCTGTGGGGAAAGCTTTTCGTAAAGGATCCGGTAGACCGTTTCGGCAATGGGCATATTGATATTGAAACGGCTGTTCAGTTCATAGATACATTTTGCCCCATAGTATCCTTCGGCGATCATCTCCATCTCCAGTTGCGCCGACTTCACGGAATAGCCTTTCCCGATCATCGCCCCGAGCGTCCTGTTCCTGCTGAACTGTGAATAGCCGGTCACCAGCATATCGCCCAGATAATGCTGTTCGGTGATATTGCGTTCAAGAGGAACTACGCCGTTGAGAAAACGCGACATCTCCTTGGCACAGTTACTCATCAGCACTGCCTGAAAGTTGTCGCCATAGAGAAGTCCCTGACAGATACCCGCTGCGATAGCGTAGATATTCTTCAGTACGGCAGCCAGTTCAATACCCACCACATCATCCGATACACCTGCTTTGAGTACCCTTGAATTGATTGCCTCTGCAAGTAGCTTTGCTTTTGTCTCATCCTTACTGGCCACGGTCAGGAACGAGAGTCGCTCCAGCGCCACTTCTTCGGCATGACAGGGACCTGAGAGAACGCCTATGTCTTCAAAAGGGATCTTAAAATTGTCGGCGAGGAATTCACTCATCACCATATTGTCGTTCGGGATAATCCCTTTCAGCGCCGATACCATGAATTTTCCCCGGAAGGTGTTGTTCCAGATGCGGCGGAAATATTGTTTCACATAGGGAGAGGGAATGGCGATGATGATGGTGTCCGATTCCTTGATCGCCTTCTCCATGTTGGAATAAAAGGTGATCTGCGCCAGGTTGAATTTTACATTGGTCAGATAGCTGGGATTGTGGCCGAGTTTATAAAAACCCTCTATCTGATCGTCCCGCCGGATGAACCAGTTCATATGTTTTTGGTTCATCAGGACGATTTTCGCCAGCGCTGTTCCCCATGTGCCGCCGCCCAAAATACAGATTTTACCGATAGAATCCATTATATGTTTTTTTCTGACAATCCGGTATTACAGTTCCGAAGCATTGGCTACCCATGTTTTCACTTCTTCGGGGGTGGGATTGTTCAAATTCAGTTTGAATTTTTTATTCAATCCGCATACCTCCTGATGAAGCTTGTTGGGGTTCATCTCTTTGAGGTTTTTTACCTGGTTATACCCTGCCTGCTGGAGCGGGTCGACCCACTCTTGCGGTATCCCGATATCGGTATATTGCGAGGCAGCATCCTTTTTTGCCGTTTTTTCCGGACGCATTATCGGGAAAAGCAGTACTTCCTGTATAGAGGTTTGTCCCGTAAGCAGCATGGCAAGCCTGTCCATCCCGATACCCATCCCTGATGTGGGCGGCATACCGTATTCTAAGGCACGCAGGAAATCCTGGTCTATGAACATCGCTTCGTCATCCCCTTTTTCCGAGAGGCGGAGTTGCTCTTCGAACCGTTCGCGCTGATCGATCGGGTCGTTCAGTTCAGTATAGGCGTTGGCCAGCTCCTTCCCGTTGACCATCAACTCGAACCGTTCGGTCAGTTCGGGATTTTCACGGTGGCGTTTGCAGAGAGGCGACATCTCGATGGGATAGTCGATGATGAAAGTGGGCTGAATATATTTTCCTTCGGCCTTTTCACCGAAGATCTCATCGATCAGTTTCCCTTTACCCATTGTCTCATCCTGTTCCACACCCAGTTGTTTGCATACATCCCGCAGTTGGTTCTCGTCCATCCCGCTGATATCGATGCCGGTATGTTCCCTGATGGCATCGAGCATGGTTACCCGTCTGTAGGGTGCCTTGAAATCGATCTCGGTTTCACCTGACTTCACCTTCGTCGTTCCGAGTACTTTCATCGTGACGAACTCCAGCATCTGTTCGGTGAATTCCATCATCCATTTGTAATCTTTATAGGCAACGTATATCTCCATTACCGTGAATTCCGGATTGTGCGTGCGATCCATCCCTTCGTTGCGGAAATTGCGCGAGAACTCGTAAACGCCTTCAAATCCGCCCACGATCAGCCGTTTCAGGTAAAGCTCATTGGCAATTCGAAGATAGAGCTCAATATCAAGTGCATTCAGGTGTGTAATGAACGGGCGTGCGGCAGCTCCGCCGGGAATACTTTGCAGCACGGGAGTATCCACTTCCAGATAACCATAGCCGTTAAAAAACTCACGCATGGCATCGAAGATACCGGTCCTTTTCACAAAGATATCTTTCACCCCGTCATTCACCAGCAGGTCTACATATCGCCGTCGGTAACGCAGTTCGGGGTCGGAGAATTTATCATAGGCTACACCGTCTTTCATTTTCACGACAGGCAGCGGTTTCAATGATTTTGACAGCAGTGTGAGTTTTTCCGCATGTACGGAGATCTCCCCTGTTTTTGTGCGGAAAACAAAGCCCTCCACACCCACGAAATCGCCTATATCGGTCAGTCTCTTAAATACGGTATTGTAGCACTCTTTGTCTTCACCGGGACAAATATCGTCACGGGTAATATAGACCTGTATGCGGCCTTTGGAATCCATCAATTCGATAAAGGATGCTTTTCCCATGATGCGGCGGCTCATAATGCGGCCTGCAATACTTACCGGACGGTGTTCGGCATCGTCACTGAATTCGTTTTTTATATCTGTGGAATAGGCGTTTACATCATACAGGGCGGCGGGATAAGGTTCTACGCCCAATGCCCTCAACTCCTCCAGGCTTTGCCGGCGTATGATCTCCTGTTCACTCAGTTCTGAATTGTGCATAAATAGGATTGTTTTCGCAGCCATTTTCACCCCCTCCCTAATGGATACCGACGAGGCAATGGCACTTTGCCTGCAAAAGTACAAAATAATTCACTAATATGGATATTTTGAATTTTATTCTACTGTTTCTTTCAGGCTTTTCCCCGTGTTTAGATAATCAAACAAATTTATTCCGTATAATCAGTCTAAATTACGGAAAAAATTCTTTAATTAGAAATTATTATTTATTTTTGTAATATTATTTGTGCATTGTGATAATTTATTCCGGAGAATCCGGGTAAAAGTGTTGGTATGGCCGACATTTTGTTAATTCTTGCACCCTCTGAAGATGGATATTGATCGGGTAAGTGAAATAGTAAACGGGGAACTGCTCTTTGCACCGGACATCCCCAACCGTTACACGAGTGCTTTTGCATCGGATCTGATGAGCGATGTGCTGCGTTATTATATGGAAAACACGCTCCTGATAACAGGCTTATGTACTTTGCAGGCTATCCGCACGGCGGAGATATCCAATATTTCTTGTGTTATTTTCGCTCGCGGTAAACGGGTCTCGAACGAGATGATTCAACTGGCAAAAGAAAATAATATAGCGGTCATTGAATCCGGATTGACTGTGTTCGATATCTCCGGTAAGCTTTATCAAAACGGATTGAAACCGATTTTGGGATGAAAATAGAGTACTATATAGAAGGGGGTAATTTCAGCACCGCGGGTAGTGCGAGTTCGGAAGTAAAGAAAACATTGAAGCAGTTCAATATTTCCCCCCTTCTGTTGCGAAAGGTCGCGGTTGCGCTTTATGAGGCGGAGATGAATGTGGTAGCCCATGCTTACCGGGGTATTATGAGCGTGGATATTCAACCGTTCTGTATCTGGGTAGTGGTGGAAGATGAGGGCCCCGGTATCGAAGATATCGGAAAAGCTATGGAAGAGGGGTTCTCCACGGCAACGGAAGAGGTTCGCCAGATGGGATTCGGAGCGGGGATGGGATTACCCAATATTAAAAAGAACAGTGATGAGATGACGCTCACTTCCACCCCCGGTGTGGGAACACGATTGGAATTGAGCTATTTCGTTAAACTAAATAATTAGAGGACAAGCTTAATGGAATAAAATTCCAAAAACCAGGTTCACTCTTTGTTCTTTATTTTTTACTTTTTATTCTAATGAAAGACAGGAACTATGCCCATTCCATACAGATCGACCCGGACAGATGCATCGGATGCTCGCATTGTATGCGTGTATGTTCCACAGGGGCTATCCGCATCGTGGACGGGTATGCGTGCATACAACCCGAAAGATGTGTCGATTGCGGTGAGTGTTTTCGTGTCTGTCCGCAGCGGGCGGTCTATGCAAAAGATGATGGGCTTGCCTCTCTTCCCCCGGAGAACTACAAGATCGCCCTTGTGCCTTCTGTTTTTATCGGCCAGTTCCCTTCAGAGTATTCCGCCACACAGGTTTTGAATGCCGTGAAACAGGTTGGTTTCGATGAGGTGTTCGAAGTGGAGCAGGCGGTGGATTTCATGAAGGAAGCCTACCGCTCCGTGGCGAAAGGAGATCCCCCGCATCCGCTCATCAGTTCCTATTGTCCCGCGGTCGTACGGCTTATCCAGGTGCGGTATCCTTCACTTACCGAGCAGATCATGTTGTTAAAAGCGCCTCACGACATTGCCGCGCTTTATCTCCGGAGGTCGAAAGTGAAAAAGGGTATCGGTCCGGAAAAATTATCTATTTATTATGTTACTCCCTGTGCCGCAAAAATTGTGGCCGCCCGCGCACCGGTAGGAGAAGTGAAGTCGCCTATCGACGGGACTGTCAATATGACGGAGATCTATAATAAGGCATCTAAAATCTTACACAGTTTCAAAAAACCGGGGTTGCACAAGACGTTCGCCAACATGAGCCCCGATTCGGTCAACTGGTCGTTATCCGGAACCGAAAAAAAATATTTTCCCGGGAGAAGCCTTGCTATTGACGGGATGGATAATGTGATCGAGTTTCTGGAAAAACTCGAATCGGGACATATCTCCGATATCGATTTTCTGGAGATGCGCGCCTGCGACCAGGGTTGTGCGGGCGGTATCCTGTGCCCGGGGAACAGATTTCTTGCAGTGGAGAGGCTGGAACAACGCCAGAAGAGATTGCAAAAACTGAAAGATGCCGACAACGGAAAGGTGAGGAACCCGCTGATGGACTACAAAGAGACGCTTCATGCAGTGTCGGGTGTCGATCCTGTCTATCCGCGCGGCGGCCTTTTGCTGGATGAAGATATGGAAAAAACCCTCATTAAACTGCAACGTATCGAGAGGTTGATGACTTATTTCCCCGGCTTCGATTGCGGAGCCTGTGGCGCACCCGGTTGCAGAAACCTTGCGGAGGATATTGTGAAGGGAAAAGCCAGCATTTCGCATTGTGTTTTTGTACAGCGTGTTATGGAGAAAAATTATAAACTGAGTCCTGATCAGGCCTTTGTAGTCATAGAGAAGATATGGGGGAAGAACAGGCTCAATAAATACAGGGATTCACATGGGAACCAGTCTGAATAAACTGAAAGAGGAGTTACGATATGAGTGTCTGTCCGGCAAAGAATGGCTCGGCACAACTGCGGACGGCGCTTATGTATCCGATCTGCTGAGCGACGTGATGGGTAAGGCGCAGCCCGGTATGCTCTGGATCACCTCGCAGGTGCACAGGAATATTGTGGCGGTGGCTTCGCTGAAAGAATTGAGCGCCATTATCGTGATCAACGAACGGAAAGTAGATCAGGAGGTGCTGGAGCAGGCCGACTCCGAAGGGGTGGTCATCCTTGCATCGGGAAAACCTGCCTTTGAAACCGCGGGGGAACTGTACCGGTATTTAATCCGATGAACGCCGATCTGCATATACATACCTGCCTCTCTCCCTGCGGAGATCTGGAAATGAGCCCGCGCAACATTGTCCGTATCGCGAAGGAGAAAGGATTACGGATGATCGCGATCACCGATCATAATAGTACGCGGAATGTACCGGTTTGTATGGAGCTGGGCGAACGGGAAGGTATTTATGTGATTCCCGGCTGTGAGGTGAATACACGGGAAGAGGTACATACGCTCTGTTACTTTCCGCACCTGCAGGCGATGGAAGCATTTCAATCTTATCTGGATGAACGGATGACCGATATGAAGAATGATCCTGATCGCTTTGGATATCAGGTAGCCGTGGATGAAAACGACCGGATCGTCTATGAAGAAGAACGATCATTATTTATGAGTATAGAGGAGGGAGTAGAAGGTGTAGCGGACCAGGTGCACCGGCTGGGTGGCATTTTCGTGCCGGCGCATATCGACCGGCCGAAGAACAGCCTGATCAGTCAACTCGGTTTTATACCCTTTGACCTGAAATATGAAGCGTTGGAAATTTCGAAGGCGACAACGCCCGGAGAATTTCTCAAAGAGCATCCCGAGTTGGAGGGGAAACGTTTCCTGCAAAGTTCAGACGCCCATTATCCTGAGGATATTGCCCGCGCCTATACCCGGTTTGAAATGGAGGAATTGAATTGGAGAGGTTTTACGGATGCGCTTTTTAATGGCCGGTTCGGGACATACCGTGACGGAACCGGCCGTATACCTGGATCAGCCTTTCCGGAAAGAATATACAATATAACACAGGAGACGGGTTATGATTGATCTGGCCATGCATATGATGGATATCGTGCAGAATTCCCTCCGCGCCGGCGCCGGGAAGATCGAAATCGAGCTGTTGGAGAATAGTCGTGACCATACGTTGCAGTTCCGGGTAAAGGATGATGGCAGCGGCATGGATGGGGAAACGGTGAAAAAATTGGGCGATCCCTTCTTTACTACCCGCACTATCCGGAAGGTCGGATTGGGAGTCCCCTTTTTGAAAATGACCTGTGAACAGGCGGGGGGTGCATTGAGTGTATTTTCGGAAGAAGGTGCGGGGAGCGTTGTCGAGGCAGTTTACCGGACCGACCATCCCGACTGCCTGCCGTTGGGTGATATCGCCGGGTATTTGGTGCTTTTGTTGAGAGCGAATCCCGAAGTCCATTTCCGGTTTACCTGCCGGATAGACAAAGCGGAATTTATCCTGGATTCGGATGTTTTGAAGGAGCAGCAAATTGAATTGGAACATCCTCAGATGCTGGCTGCAGTGAAAGAATATATCCGGGGGAACCTCAGGGAGATCTACGAAAAACAGCCGTCACGCGGATTTTTATGCATGTGAATAAGAACAAAGATTCAAGATTTCAGGATTTTAAGATCCCAAATCCCAAATCCCAAATCCCAAATAATAAAAAGAGTATAAACAATTAACTTTGAATAAATATGGATGGAATCAAAACACTCGCCGACCTGAAAAAGAAACAGGAGGAGGTGAGGTACCGCATGAGCCTCAGAGACAGGGCGGAGGATCCCGACTCGCTGGTCCAGGTGAAAGTGGCAATGGCCACCTGTGGTATTGCTTCGGGCGCCAAAGAGGTGATGGAGTTCTTTATAGAGGAACTCGACAAAAGAAAGATCGACGCGGTCGTCACACAGACGGGCTGTATGGGATACTGCTTTGCGGAGCCTACCGTAGAGATTACCCTGCCGGGCAGGGAGCCGATGGTCTTCGGTTATGTGGATACCCGGAAAGCCGACGCGATCATCGAGCGTTATATCAAAGAAGGAGAATTGGTGGATGGTATCATCCCGCGGAATTACAATACCATTTGAAATACTGTTTATGAGTCGATACAAAATGCATTTACTTGTCTGTGGCGGTACCGGTTGCCACTCTTCCGAAAGCAACCTGGTATATGAAATGCTGCGCGACGAAGTGGAAAGAAAGGGGCTGAAAGGAGATGTGCAGGTCATTCGTACCGGATGTTTCGGTTTTTGTGAAAAGGGGCCCATCCTCAAAATCCTGCCTGATAATACTTTTTACACGCAGGTAAAGCCGGTCGATGCCAAAGAGATCATCGACGAGCATATTATCAAAGGCCGACGGGTATACCGGTTGCTCTATACCGACCCCGAAACGGAAGAGCATGTCCCCGATTCAAAACATATGGGATTTTACAAGAAGCAGTTGCGTATAGCGCTTCGGAACTGCGGCTCCATCGATCCTGAGAATATTGACGAGTCTATCGCGCGTGACGCCTATCAGGCGTTGGGAAAAGTGCTTACCGGGTATACCCCCCGGGAGACTATCGACCTGGTCAAACGGTCGGGATTGCGGGGCCGCGGCGGCGCCGGTTTCCCTACCGGATTAAAATGGGAGATCGCGGCAAGGAATGACGCCGCTCAGAAATATGTGGTCTGCAATGCCGATGAAGGTGACCCCGGCGCATTCATGGATCGTTCCATCCTGGAAGGCGACCCGCATTCCATCCTCGAAGCGATGGCTATCTGCGGCTATTGTATAGGCGCCACAAAAGGGTTGATCTATATCCGTGCGGAATATCCGCTGGCCATCAAACGATTGAAAATTGCCATTGCACAGGCGCAGGAATACGGATTGCTGGGAGACCATATCTTCGGCACCGGTTTCAGCTTCGACATCACATTGAGATATGGCGCCGGCGCATTTGTCTGTGGTGAGGAAACCGCGCTTATCCATTCCATGGAAGGGAAACGGGGTGAGCCGTCCAACAAGCCGCCATTCCCTGCGCAGAGCGGATATTTAGGAAAACCGACCAATGTGAACAATGTGGAGACTTTGGCTAATATACCGGCGATCATACTGAAAGGGGCTGAATGGTTCTCCTCTATCGGTACGGAAAGGTCGAAAGGGACGAAAGTGTTCGCCCTTGCGGGTAAGATCAATAATGTGGGATTGATAGAGGTGCCGATGGGTATCACCCTGCGGGAGATCATCTATGAGATCGGCGGCGGCATAAAGAACGGGAAAAAGTTCAAGGCGGTACAGACCGGAGGGCCGTCGGGGGGCTGCCTCACTGAAAAGCATCTCGATACGCCTATTGATTACGAAAGCCTGACTGCAGCAGGTTCCATGATGGGATCGGGCGGGATGATCGTACTGGATGAAGATGACTGTATGGTATCGGTGGCAAAATTCTACCTCGGTTTCATTGTGGAGGAGTCCTGCGGAAAATGCGCTCCCTGTCGCATAGGTAACAAGCGGTTGCATGAAACCCTCGGGAGGATTACCGAAGGAAAAGGAATGCAGGAGGATATTGAGAAACTCAGGAACTTAGGAAGTGTCGTCAAAGATACTTCTTTGTGCGGTCTGGGGCAGACATCTCCCAACCCGGTACTCTCTACACTCGATAATTTCATGGATGAATACATGGAACATGTCCATGATAAAAAATGCCGTTCGGGGCAGTGCCGGAATCTGCTCTATTATGTGATATCGGAGGAGGACTGTATCGGGTGCATGGCTTGTAAAAGGGTGTGTCCCACACATGCTATCAGTGGTGAAAAGAAAGAGGTGCATGTAATTAATCAGGATATCTGCATCAAATGCGGCGCCTGCATGGAGAAATGCCAGTTCGATGCTATCAGCCTGAAAAATGATTATCCCAGAGAGGTGGCAGCAATTAGCAATTACTAATTGCCAATTACCAATGAATCAGCGGGACACAAATCCTGAATTACAAATCAGCGAAGCTGAATCTTGAATCTTGAATTTTGAATCTGAAATCAAAAAATATGATTGAACTTACAATAGACAATAAAAAGGTGCGGGTGGAAGAGGGAACCACCATCCTGAAAGCAGCCCGGAAAGCAGGCGTGGAAATACCCACACTGTGCCACTTCGAACTTTGCGACATGGGTATAGAGAATAAACCGGGCGGATGCCGTATCTGTGTGGTGGAGGTGGAAGGACGCCGTAACCTGGCCCCTTCCTGTATGACCGGGGCCCAGGAAGGAATGGTAATCCATACCCACAACATAAGGGTATTGAACGCGAGAACGACAGTGCTGAAGCTGATCATCTCCGACCATCCGTTCGATTGCCTGGTCTGCGCCAAATCGGGACAGTGCGAACTGCAAAGCCTCGCCATACAATTCGGTATCAGGAGCCAGCCCTATGGCGGGGAGCAATCCAGATACCGGAAAGATACTTCTCCTTCCATCATCCGTGATGTAGACAAATGTATCATGTGCCGCAGATGTGAAATGATGTGTAATGAAGTACAAACCGTAGGTGCGCTTGCAGCAGTGAACCGCGGATTCATGTCGGTAGTGGCGCCTGCTTTCGAGATGAACCTCGAAGACTCGCCCTGCACCTACTGTGGACAATGCGTGTCGGTCTGCCCCACCGGCGCGCTGACCGAAGTGGATCATACCAACGATATCATCCGCGCCCTGAGCGATCCCGCCAAAACGGTTGTGGTACAGACGGCTCCCGCCGTCCGCGCGGCCCTGGGAGAGGAGTTTGGCCTGCCCCCCGGCACGCTGGTCACCGGAAAAATGGTCTCCGCACTTCGGGAACTGGGGTTCGATTACGTGTTCGATACCGATTTCAGCGCCGACCTCACCATTATGGAAGAGGGGACAGAACTGCTGCAACGTCTTCAGGGACACCTTTCCGGTGACCCGACTGTACGGCTGCCGATCCTCACCTCATGCTGCCCGGGATGGGTGAATTTTTTTGAGCATAATTTTCCCGATCTGCTGGATGTACCCTCTACGGCAAAATCGCCGCAACAGATGTTCGGCGCCATTGCCAAGTCTTACTTTGCCGAAAAGACAGGGGTGAAGCGGAAAGATATGATCGTGGTCTCTATCATGCCCTGTCTGGCAAAAAAGTATGAGTGCCAGCGGGATGAATTCAAGGTGGATGGCAATCCCGATGTAGATTACTCCATCTCCACCCGTGAGCTGGCTGCTTTTATCAAGCAGGCCAATATCGATTTCCTGAACCTTCCCGAGGGGGACTTCGACGATCCGCTGGGAGAATCGTCCGGCGCCGGTGTCATCTTCGGCAATACCGGAGGTGTGATTGAGGCAGCCTGCCGTACGGCATACGAACTGTATACCGGCAAGACCTTGGAAAAAGTCGATTTTCATGCGTTGCGCGGGATGGAAGGTATCCGGTCCGCTACGGTCGATTTCGACGGACTGCAACTCAATATAGGCATAGCGCACGGGCTGGGGAATGCCCGTAAGCTGCTGGATGACGTGAGGACCGGCCAATCGCAGTATCATGCGATCGAGATCATGGCCTGTCCGGGAGGATGTATCGGCGGGGGCGGGCAGCCTTATCACCATGGTAACAGCGAGATCCTCAGTAAACGCGTCGCGGCGATCTATTCTGAAGATGAACGCAAGACAATCCGCAAATCACACGAAAACCCGTCCATCATCAGGCTTTACCAAGAATATTTGGGTAAACCCGGAAGTCATAGGGCGCATGGTCTGCTTCATACGGAATATTTTCCGAAGAGTAATGAGGTTACCATTCATTTGCGTGGTTAGCTGAGTGGAAAAGGTGAAAAGATGAAGAGCTGCGACAGGGGGATGAAAATTCCAAATCTTGAATCTTGAATTTTGAATCTGAAATCTGAAATCTGAAATCAAAATAGTTATGAATCAGAAGATAAATATAGCGCCTGCGGTGTTTGAATATATGGAAAAGGTGACCGGCACTGACGGTATAGAGGTGAAAGTGAATCTCCCCAAGGAGAAAATAGAAAAGATCAACGGCATCTGCGATGGTTTCGGCAATGAGCCGGGGGAGCTGATCAATGTGCTGCATGAAGTACAGCATGCGTTCGGATATATACCGGCGGAAGTGCAGGATGTGGTAGCTCATAATCTGCATCTGCCCGTCGCGCAGGTATATGGTGTGGTCACTTTCTATACTTTTTTCTCCATGATCCCCAAAGGGGAGCATCCTGTCTCTGTCTGCACCGGTACGGCCTGTTATGTCCGCGGCGCCGAAAGGGTACTGGAGGAATTCAGGAAAGAATTGAATGTTGAGGTAGGGGAGACTACACCCGACGGCAAGTTCTCGATCAACTGCCTCCGTTGCGTAGGCGCCTGCGGCCTTGCACCGGTGGTGTTGGTAGGTGAGAAGGTATACGGCCGGGTGTCGCCTGATGGGGTGAAGGCGATCATTGGCGAGTATAAAAAATAAGATGGTCAATCATTCGGAAACAGTGGCAGATTGACCGGGGTTCTTTCGAGCATTTTGGTCGCCCTTCTGAAAATTCCATGCAGGTACGCCAGCGCCATTCCGTAGTTGGTTACCGGGATACCCGCTTCGATAAACGGACGGAGCCGGTTGAGTAATTGCTTGCGGGTAACCATGCATCCGCCACATTGGATAACGAGGGAAAAATCGCGTATGTTCGGGGGGAGCTCCGAGAGCCCCGAGACAATTGTGAAATACAACTTTTTCCCGGTGAACTGTTGTAGCAGTTCCGGGATCTTTACCCTGCCGATATCGTCGCAACTGGTCTGGTGCGTACAACTTTCCAACAACAGGATATGATCGCCCTCCTTAAGCCGCGAAATGTGCGGCGTACCTTCCAGAAAAGCGGTGAAATTGCCTTTCAGGCGCGCGAAAAGGATACTGAAGCTGGTCAATGGAATATCTTCCGGAAGCGCCTTCGCCACGATATCGAACACCGAACTGTCGGTGACCGCCAGAGCGGGCCTGATACCCAGTCTCAAAAAGTCGGGGATCTCACTCTCCCTCACCACTACTGTGACGCACCTATTGTCTAATGCATCGCGGATGGTTTGATTCTGGGGAAGGATCATCCGCCCTTCCGGCGCCTCACTATCGATAGGTGTGATGAGTAACACCACATCTTTTGGACGTACCAGGTCGCCGACAAGCGACCTCCTTTGAAAAGCCGTTGTTGGGATAATTCGTTTTAGTGCGGTAATCAGCCTGTTCTTATCGGCCGGGTTGATGGTGCTGAAATCGATGATCTCCGCGTTGGAGTGCTGTTTAATGGCGGTTATGGTGATGGCGGCGATCTTATCGATATCGTTTTTGTTATGGGCGAAGAGGTAAGGCACCTCATTTTTTTTAAATTGGTCGATCAGTTGCACTTCATAATCGCCGAACTGATTGCCGGCAATCAACAGGATGGCGCAATCGACTTTCCGGATCACTTCCTGCGATTTCTGGATTTTTTTCTCCCCGATCTCCCCCAGGTCGTCTATCCCGGCAGTATCTATCAGTATGGCGGGACCGATGTCGAAAATCTCCACCGATTTTTTCACAGGATCAGTCGTCGTTCCCGGGAAATGAGACACAATGGAGATATCCTGTCCGGTGAGCATATTGATCAACGAACTTTTGCCGGTATTCCTGCGGCCGAATATGCCGATATGTAAACTGTTAACGCTCATAACTACCGATAGAGATCCCTTTCGCCCTGTTTAATCCTGTTTATCTTTTCCCCTACTTCATTCCGCATCTTTTCATTCAGCCCGGCCATATTTTTTTCTATCACTTTCCAGCCTTTTTCCGCTGTTGCTACAGGAGCGTAATCTGTTAGGTATTCGGCCAGTGTGAGGATGGCATTGGGTGTACAGAATCGTTTGATAAAGCCGGGAACGGAAAACTCCATGAAATGTTCCCCGGTCCTGCCGAGGCGATAGCAGGCTGTGCAGAACGAGGGAAGCATCCCCTGTTGCAATAGTTCATCAATGACTTCATTCAGTGAACGGTCGTCGTTGATACGGAACTGGCTCCTGTTCAGGTCCAGATTCTTCTGTTGGGAAATATAGCTGCCCAGTTCTATTTTTGTTCCCCCGTCGATCTGCGATACCCCGTACTGTATCAGTTCGTTACGCAGAGCTGCCGGCTCGCGGGCGGTAAGGATCATACCGGTGTAGGGCACTGCCAGCCGAAGGATGGCTACCAACCGGGCAAATTCCTCATCGGAAGCGAAATAATGACTACCCATCCGGAGCATTGAAGCATCTTTGATCCTGGGAAAGGAGATGGTGTGCGGCCCTACGTTATAGCATGCCTCCAGGTGGTTGGTGTGGCGCACCAGCCCCATCACCTCAAAACGCCAGTCATAGAGGCCGATCAGCGCGCCGATTCCCACATCATCCAGGCCCGCCTCCTGTGCCCGGTCGAGTGAAGTAAGCCGGTGGTCATAATCGGATTTCTTTCCCCGTATATGGTAGGTTTTGTAAGCCTCCCGGTGATAGGTTTCCTGGAACACCTGATAGGTGCCGATACCTGCCTCTTTCACGATCCGGAACCCTTCTACATCCAACGGCGCCGCATTGATATTCACCCGCCGGATCTCACCCTGCCCTTTCTTCACGCTATAGGCTGTTTTCACCGTCTCCGCGATGAATCCGGGATTGTATTCGGCATGCTCCCCGAAGACCAGAATCAGTCTTTTCTGCCCACTCTCCTCCAGCGCTTCGATCTCTTTTACAAGCTCCTCCCGGGAAAGTGTTTTTCGCACCTGTTCGCTGTTCGATACCCTGAAGCCGCAATAGGCACAGTCGTTGGTGCATTTGTTACCCACATAGAGCGGGGCGAACAGTACGATACGGTTGCCGTATACTTCTGTTTTGAGTGCTTTGGCTCCCTCTTTGATGAGCCTTACCGATTCCCCGTCGGTTGCATTGATGAGGATAGCTGTCTCCTCCAGGTTCAGGCGATTTTTCGCCAGCGATTTATCGATGACCTGTTGCACCTTTCCGGGAGAGGAGACCGTACTATTCAGATAGTCCCATATTTCATCCGCATCTATAAACGGCTGCATGGGAATGTCCGGAACGCGGTATTGTTGGGGGGTAAATTGCATACGATTTTTATTTCCTCACTTAATCACAAAGATAACATTATCAGAACGATTTTGCCCTATCACTGCCGAATAAATTTTTATTTTAATTCAATGATGTTCGTCTTCTTTATGAAAAATATATACCTTTGTGAGCCGGAATCATTTTGTTCTTCAGATAAGCATTCCGGGAATAAATTGATGGAAAAAATAAGCATTTCATGTCAAAAGTTGATTTCAGGGGTTTGGGTGTGGCCTTAATCACTCCTTTCAAAGAGGATAGCTCCGTAGATTACGAAGCGCTTTCCCGGCTGGTGCAATTTCACCTGGAGAGCGGCACTGATTATATTGTAGCATTGGGTACCACGGCCGAGACTCCCACACTTTCAAAGGAAGAGAGAGCCGATGTGGTCCGTTTTATCGTAGAACGGGTAAATGGTAAGATACCCGTGGTGATAGGTATCGGCGGCAACAATACGGCCGATCTGGTCAATGACCTGAAAAATACCGATTTTTCAGGTATCAGCGCTGTTTTGTCTGTCACCCCTTATTATAACAAACCCACCCAGGAAGGACTTTATCAGCATTATAGCACCCTGTCGCAGGCATCCCCGCTGCCTGTCATACTTTATAATGTGCCCGGAAGGACCGGCGTGAATATGACGGCCGAAACTACGCTGCGCCTGGCCCGGAACTGTAGCAATATTACTGCCGTGAAAGAGGCTTCGGGCGACCTTGGCCAGATCAAGGCAATCATAGATGGTGCTCCGGCAGGGTTTCACGTTATTTCGGGCGATGATGCCATTACTACCGATGTGATCGCGCTCGGAGGAATAGGGGTGATCTCGGTATTTGCAAATGCCTTTCCCGGTGAGATGGCATGGTTGGTGAAGAGCGCCCTTGAGGGCAATGCCGCTGATGCACGACGTAAGATGAATGACGACTTTGAGACACTGTTCCATCTTATGTTCGTGGAAGGTAATCCCGCGGGTGTGAAAGGCCTGCTCTATCTGAAGGGAATGGTAGAAAACAGGCTTCGTCTGCCGTTGCTTCCCGTAAGTGAAAAAACGCTTCAGGAAATAAAAAAGGAACTTGCCAGGCTCGCATGATCGAGTCTGTACTTTTTTCGCATGTTTTACCCTGCCGGTATGTTAAAAAACGATTTTTTATAGGATAAAATCGTGAAATTAAAATAGAATGATATAAATTTGCGATAAATTATTCGAAAAAATAGAGCAAATGAGATTTAAGTTAGAAAATAATACAACACTTCCCTTGTGGTTAACAAACCTTAACGGGAGGGGGCAAACCGCTTTATAATCTCCTAAAGCTTTATCTATCTTCTCTTAAAAGGTTATCATCCCATTTTATTTATGTTTTTGGTTGCATGTCGAAGCCTGTTTGTTTTTCACCCTTTTCTTTGCAGGAATAGGGGTCTTGATTGCCCAGACACAGGTACGGGGTACCGTGGTGGACGAATCGGGCGACCCGGTGATTGGTGCTACCATCCAAATCAAAGGGACATCACAGGGAACCGTTTCTGATGCCGACGGTAATTTTAACCTGCCTGCCCCTGCCGGTGGGACGTTGGTTATTTCCTATGTTGGATACCAAACACAGGAAGTGCCCGTGAGTGCAAATGTGAGGGTAGTGTTAAGTGAAGATGCCGAGATGCTTGAAGAAGTGGTGTTTACTGCTTTAGGCTTAACGCGGGAGAAAAAAACATTGGGTTACGGTGTTACTTCTATTTCGGGTGATGAAATATCACAGGCACAAACAGTGAACCCCATGCAGGCTTTGCAAGGGAAAGTAGCCGGCGTTGATATATCATCAGCTCCCAGCCCCGGCGGTACCCAAAACATTGCTATTCGTGGTTTTAGTTCATTTGGGAATAATCAACCTTTGTATGTGGTGGATGGAGTACCCATCACCAATGCCCAAAACCGTTCAGGGAGCGACCTGAATTCACAAACAGACTTCGGCTCCGGTATAAATGCACTGAATCCTAACGATATAGACAATATTACTGTGTTGAAAGGCTCGGCGGCATCTGCTTTGTACGGATCGCGTGTGGCGCAAGGGGTGATCATGATTACCACCAAATCCGGGAGAAATACAAACGGAGAATTACTCGTTGCTTATGATGGAGGTATCACGGTACAGCAAGTGGGGCGTCTCCCTACTGAACAGACAATGTTCGGCCAGGGATGGAGTGGAGACCGCGCCCTGTCTTTTTTTTATCTGGTAGCGTGGAGGCGACACACCTGATCTGTCGGTTTTTTTAAAAAGAGGCGGTAGAAAAGATTTTGATGGAGCGAGGAAGAGGAAAATATGGAATAGGTTTTGAACGATGTCTACGGAATTCTTGTCCTTAATATTTCAGGATTTTGCCGGCAGTCCCAAATAGTTACAATGACAACTATCTGTTTGTCTTTATCGATACGGTAAATAAGTTTGAAAAGAAAATACCGTTGTGGTAATCTTTTTCCGCTTTCTCTATCGGAGCTTTCAATTTTTCTTCTGTCCGTGGAATATTCAAAAAAATGTCTGTGTGTTTTAAACTGCGATAAAATGCTATTTGTTCTTTTACAAGATCTTCATCCTTTTCGTTCAGGAATTCTCTTATAAATTCTAGCTTTGCAGTATTTAATTCTGTTGTTGTCATTCTTCTTAATTTAAGTTGTAATTTCTATCAGGCTCTTCGCTTGGCTTTCGTTCTATATTTTACTAGTTCGGCATTGTGAATGTGTACCGAACAAAATATTTTTGTACTTTTGTATAAGAATATAAATCATATGAAAGGAGCATATAAATTAATTTGAGGATAGGATTATTTGGTGATGTGTTGATTTGAGCTGCAAATCGTTAAATCTGTAAATCGACGAATTAAGAATGTCTTTCTTCTTTGCTCTTTCTTCTTTGTTCTAAATAAATCAATCGTATGAAACGAGTTGTATATGTCATTATCGTTTTAGCTGTTATGATCACCACAAGTTGCACACAGCAGAAAGCGGGGCAGCCCCAGGAGCGGCTCGATCTCGCTAATCTCGACACCACGGCCGCCCCGGGGGGGAGTTTTTATCAATACGCTACCGGAGGATGGCAGAAAGCCAATCCTATTCCCGATGAATATGCGAGGTATGGTTCTTTCGATCAATTGCGCGAAGAGAACCAGGTACAGATCCAGTCCCTGATAGAGGGACTCGGAAAGAATGAGAATCCCACAGGCTCTAATGCACAGAAGGTAGGCGACCTCTATAAGATAGGTATCGACAGCGTGAAACTGAATGCCGATGGGGGGGAACCTATGCGTTCGCAATTAGAAGAAATTGCGGCGGCATCCGGCAAGAAAGATATAATCAGGCTGGCAGCCAGGATAAGCCGTTACGCCTCTAATCCCTTTTTCGGGTTCGGCGTGGGTCCCGACGACATGAACAGCTCCATGAATATCGCGTACCTTTACCAGTCAGGTATAGGTATGGGCGACAGGGATTACTATCTGTTGCAGGATGATCACACCAGAATGGTGCGCGGTGAATACGGAAAGCTGATAAAAGCACAGTTCCTGAATGCGGGCTATAGCGATGGCGATGCGGGGAAAGCTGCCGTCAATGTGTTGAACGTCGAGACGAAACTGGCGGAAGCGCACTTTACCAGAGAGATGCGCCGCCAACCGGAACTCAACTATCATAAAATCCCGGTGGTGGACCTCAATACGCAGGTTGCCCCGTTCGAATGGACATATTATTTTGAAGAGATGGGCGCTGCCGGTATCGACAGCCTGAATGTTGCCCAGATCGAACCGGTGAAAACAGCTGTGGCAATCATCGACAGTGAGCCTGTAGAGGTGTTGCGGGACTATCTGAGCTGGAAAGTGATTAATTCTGCCGCCGGTTATCTCAGTGATGATTTTGTCAATGCCGATTTCGAATTCTACGGCAAGACGCTGAGTGGCAGCAAAGAGCTTCGCCCGCGCTGGAGGAGAAGCATCGACGCTGTCAACGAGTCACTGGGCGAAGCGGTCGGCCAACTCTATGTGCAAAAATATTTCCCGCCGGAAGCCAAGGAGCGGATGCTTGTACTGGTGGATAACCTGAAAACGGCGTTGAGCGAGCGTATCGGTAGTCTCGAATGGATGAGCGATGCTACGAAAGAAAAAGCGCAGGAAAAGCTGGGTACGTTTATCGTGAAGATAGGATATCCCGACAAGTGGAAAGATTATTCCTCTCTCGAGATAAAGAATGATTCCTACTGGCAGAACAGGATACGTGCCGCTGAGTTTGCCTATGCCGAGATGATCGACGAACTGGGCAAACCGGTCGACAGAACCAAGTGGTACATGTCCCCCCAAACGGTCAACGCCTATTACAACCCTTCTTCCAATGAGATCTGTTTTCCCGCCGGGATCCTTCAGCCTCCGTTCTTCTATATGCACGGTGACGATGCGGTCAATTACGGAGGTATCGGCGTGGTGATCGGACATGAGATGACCCATGGCTTCGACGATCAGGGGCGTAAATTCGATAAAGAAGGAAATCTGGCCGATTGGTGGACTGCCGAAGACGCACAACGGTTTGAGGAGAGAGCCAACGTGCTGGTTGATTATTTCGACAACATTGTGGTGCTCGATACCGTGCGTGCCAACGGCCGCTTTACCCTGGGAGAGAATATTGCCGATCACGGCGGTTTGCAGGTTTCCTATCATGCATTCTTGAAAACGCCGCAGGCACGCTCGGGTGAACAGATAGACGGGTTTACCCCGGCGCAGCGTTTTTTCCTGAGTTACGCCGCTCTGTGGGCGGGTAACGTACGCGATGCCGAGATTCTCCGCCTCACGAAAATTGATCCGCATTCACTGGGGAAATGGCGTGTAAACGGGGCCTTGCCTCATATCGGTGCGTGGTATGAAGCATTCGGTATTCAGCCTTCCGATCCGATGTATCTGCCCGAAGAGGGACGTGCATCCATTTGGTAAGGAGACCGGCCATTACCGGTGACACCAGGCATTGAGCTATTTGAAACAACTGCCCGGATCGGGATTAATCATCAAATAATCAAATCATTAAATCAACAGATCATAGATATGTTTTCAGGAATTGTAGAGGAGGCGGCAACTGTTGTAGCGCTTCACAGGGACAGAGGGAACCTGCATATTACGTTGAGATGCTCCTTTGCCGGAGAGCTGAAAATAGACCAGAGCGTGTCGCACAACGGCGTATGTCTCACCGTGGTCTCCACCGAAGAAGATAGCTATACCGTAACGGCTATTCAGGAAACCCTCAACCGGTCGAACCTCGGCCTGCTGGAGCCGGGCAGTAAGGTGAACCTGGAGCGCAGCATGCCGATAAACGGGCGTCTCGACGGCCATATCGTGCAGGGACATGTGGACCAGACCGCTATTTGTACGGATGTCACAGAGGCCGGCGGCAGCTGGTACTATACCTTTGAATACGAGTTTGACAGGGAGATGGCCAAAAAAGGGTATATGACGGTCGACAAAGGTTCCGTTACGGTGAATGGTGTCAGCCTTACCGTGGTGGAGCCCACCGACAACAGTTTTAGGGTGGCCGTTATCCCCTATACTTATGAGTATACCAATTTTCATCAGATAAAAAAAGGAATGGTGGTGAATCTTGAGTTTGATATTATCGGTAAATATATCAGCCGCATAGCTGCACTAAACGCTGGAGAGAGGACTTAATATGGATTTTCTCGAATTTGTCTCTACCCGCCAGAGTGATCGGTCTTTTGATCCCATGCGCCCGGTGGAGAAAGAAAAAATTGAACGCATTGTGGAAGCGGCACGGCTGGCCCCTTCTGCCTGTAACGCGCAGCCGTGGCACCTCATTGTGGTGGATGATCCGGAACTGAAGAACAAAGTGGCCGATGCTACTTCTGCCCGCGCGCTGGGGATGAACCATTTCACCAAACAAGCGCCGGTACACATTGTACTGGTGGAAGAAAAAGTGAATCTTACTTCCGGCATTGGTGGGTGGGTAAAGCAGAAAGATTATGCCCAGATGGATCTCGGGGTGATTGCCGCGCATATTGCACTGGCGGCCCACGCCGAAGGGCTGGGATCCTGTATTCTGGGCTGGTTCAATGAGCCTCAGATGCGTGAGGTCTTGTCGATCCCCGACTCTAAGAGAGTATGGCTCGATATTGCCATTGGGTATAGCGTACAGCCGCTGAGACCTAAAAAACGCAAACCGGTTGAAGATGTGGTCTCCTACAACGGCTATAAGCATAGTATAAAAAAATAGTCACAAAAAAATATTTGAATCGTTTATAAACATTAAACTTTAATCTTTTTAACATGATGTTTGTTTCTATTTTTGGTGGCATCGTAAAAATATGTCATCTTTGTACACTCGAAAATATTTTATGAAACAAGGAGGCTAAGAGCTGGTTATATATCCGAAACAAATGAATATTAGGAAAAAACGTTTCTTTTTATTGATCGCTTTTTTTACGATTACCACAGTCATTTTCGCACAGCAGGTAGGGTCTAATTCACCCTATAGCCGGTATGGATATGGCCTTTTAATGAATCCTGTACCCGGTGCTTCCGAGGCGATGGGAGGGATCAGTTACGGGCTCCGAAGGAGTCAGCAGGTGAATTGGGGCAACCCGGCATCCTACTCGAAAATCGATACGCTCACCTTTATTTTTGATGTAGGAGTTTCGGGACACCTTGCCCGGATGAATGACGGTACGAACGACCCGCGGGACTTTTACAATGGTAACCTCGATTACGTTGCCATGCAGTTTCCCTTGCTACGCAATGTGGGAGCCAGTATAGGCCTTCTTCCCTATTCGAAGATGGGATATAATTTCGGAGCGGTCCGTTCTTTGTCGGATACCCAGTATTATGAAAAATACAGGGGTACGGGCGGATTAAGCCAGCTATATGGCGGTATCGCCTGGGAGCCATTCAGGAATATTTCCATAGGGGCCAATCTCTCTTATCTGTTCGGCAATTTCTCGCGCAGCAGCGTAGTTATTCCAGGCTCCGGGTTAGTGGGAGAGACCAAATATAGCTATTCCTTCCGTGAACTGAAGTATGATCTCGGGATCCAGTTCACTTATCCTGTCGATAAGACCCGTTCGGTTACGATCGGGGCCGTTTATTCACCTAAGCTGAATGCTACGGCCGATGTGAATCCTACCGAGATGCTATATAGCAGCGATCCGTATGAGAATCCATGGTTGCCGCCTTCCCAGGTACTGCAGGCCGATACGTTGAAGAATGCTTCCTTCCAATTGCCTCATACGTTTGGTGCGGGTATCACATACAGTACCGGCCGGTTTTTGATGGGGTTGGACGGAACTTACCAGCTATGGAAAAATATGGAATATCCTGACGTACTGGATGATCTTACTCAGGAAGACCGGTTTAAGGATGCTTTCCGTATCAATGCCGGTATGGAGTATGTCATTGATCCGATGAGTCAGAATTTTTTCCACCGCATGCGGTTCAGGGGGGGGCTTTCCTATGCCAACTCTTATAGCAATTTCAGCGTGAATGATCCGGTGACCGGTAATAAGACAGCTACCGGCAGTTTCAATGAATACGGAATTAACGTGGGGTTGGGACTGCCTTTCAGGGATTATATGTCGGGTCATACCTCCATGCTCAATATCGGTTTCGGCTATACGAGACAACAGCCCGATGCAGATTACATGATCAGGCAGGATATGTTTAAGATCACTGTAAATGTGAATATAAACGAGTTCTGGTTCTTTAAACGGCAGTTTAACTGACGCTTTACGGGTTGGGAAAGGAGTGGAAAAAACGACAGGTGTTTAAACTTTTCTTTTAACACTTTGTCCAACCCACAGAATAGACGTTATGGTCATTCTAATTGAACTAAAAAAACAATTTAAACATCAAGGAATATGAGAAAGTTATTATTATCGGGGTTGATAGCTATTGTGGGAGTAGTTGCCGCCTCTGCCCAGAAACCGGGATATGACCCGGTGAAAGCACCTTACGGGCATGGTCAGGACAGCGTGGACTGTCGCTTGAATTTAAGTCTTATGCAAACATCAGCCAAGGCGGAAGATTATACCGGCGCATTGAAACCATGGATCTCCGTCTATGAGAATTGCCCCGCTTCGAGTAAGAATATTTATATTTACGGTCCCCGTATTTTCAAGGCGCTCTATGGTGCCGAAACAGATGCGGCCAAGAAGAAGGAATACCTCGACAAGGTGATGGAGGTGTACGATGCACGCATGAAATACTTTAGTGAGGACGATGCCAAAGGGACGATCCTTGCCTATAAAGCTTACGACTACATAGAGTTGATGGGCGAGCAGACCGATCAGTCGGTGGTTTACGATATGTTGAACGAGGCTATCGGGGAGATGAAAGACAAGATGAACCCGCTCGATGCCTATTCTTATTTCATGGTCGCCTCTGTGAGCGAATATCTGAAGGATAATTCTAAAAAAGACCGGTATATTACCGATTATTTCAATGTGGTTGGTTATGTGGATCAGGCGATTGCCAACGCCCGGGCAGCGAATGACGAGAGCAGCGCAGATTACCTGGGAATGGTGAAAGAAGGTATTGTGAAGGGATTTGTCAACAGTGGCGCCGGCGATTGCAAGACACTCACTGAATACTATGCCGATAAGGTGGAGCCGAATAAAGGGGATAAAGTATTCCTGAATGAAGTGCTGGATGCGCTGGGTTCAGTAGGTTGTTCGGAGACCGATCTTTATTTCGCCGCTTCCGAATACCTCTATAAGCTTGAACCTTCGGCAGGAGCCGCTCTCGGATTGGCGAACAAGAGCCTGAGAGATAAGGATTATGAAACGGCTGTAAAATATTATGGAGATGCTGCCAGAATGGAGACCGACAAGAATAAAGCATCCGATTATATGATGCAGCTGGCAGGGATTTTCTCTAACCAGCGTAATTTCGCAAGGGCCAGACAAGCCGCCTACGATGCTTTGGAGTATAACCCGAACAACGGAGATGCATATATCCTGATTGGCCAGCTCTATGCCAGTTCGGCAGGCAACATATTCCCCGAACCGGAAAAAGCGGGATTGGTATACCTGGCGGCAGTGGATAAACTGCAAAAAGCAAGATCGGTTGATCCCAGCGTGGCAAGCGAAGCAAATAGTCTTATTAATCGCTATTCTGCCGCCTTTATGGATACCGAAACAGCCTTTATGATGGGTATTAAAGCCGGTGAGTCGGTATTTATTCCCGGTTGGATCGGGGAAACTACCACCGTTCGTTTGAGATAATTCAGACAGTCTGATTAATTGGATAAATATTGGAAAACCATCTTTACATACAATATTTACGGCGCATAACAATCATTGTTTCAGTGGTTGTTATGTCGCTTTTTTCCTGTAAAGACAAGAACGAGAATCTGGTAGCGTTTGCCTACGATCCGGAATCGGTGCCGACCATGATTACCACTTCCGCCTCGCAACTTATTTCGGACTCCGGTGTTACCCGTTATAAACTGGTAGCCGATTTATGGTTGGTTTATGACAAGGCCAAAGAACCGTATTCGTTCTTTCCGCAAGGACTCTATCTGGAGCGGTTCACCCCTGATTTTGAGATTGAGGCGACCGTGGAGGCCGATACGGCATGGTATTACACCACGAAAAACCTGTGGAAATTAAAAAAGAATGTCCATGTGGAAAATATGAAAGGAGAACAGTTCGACAGCGAAGAACTCTTCTGGGATGAGAAGAATGGGAAAGTATTTTCGGAAGCATACATCGAGATCAAGAGTGGTCTCACGGAATTGAAAGGATATGGGTTTGAATCGAACCAGTCTATGACCGATTACCGCATTTTCCGGCCACACGACGGGAAACTTCCTTTCTCCGAGACTGCACCCGCGGATTCCCTTCAATCAGACTCTTTGGAGGTGGAGGAAGCGGATTCCTTAGAGAGGATGAATTGAAAATAGGGGATGAATTGAAATAAGTGGAGATTAAATAAACAATTAAACAGTGCATCGATGTGGAACCATGCAGAAATAGGGTGGTGGATTGCATTCCTGTTTCTCTCTCTTTTCTTTTCAGGAATAGAGTCGGCATATATTGCCGCGGGTAAGTTGCAGTATATCGTCAACAGCCGTTCGCCCCGGCCTTACAGTTATATGCTGGACATCATCTATAGTCGCTTCCGCCGGTTTCTGGCTACGCTGATGGTGGGCCGTATCATCCTGCTTGTCTTTTTCGTTTATTTTACTGCCCTGATCGTCTACCATTATTCAAATGACACGCTGCATTATGATTGGATGAAAATATTGCTGATCATCGCGGCCGCTACGCCCTTGCTTTTGCTGACGAATGAGTACCTGCCGCGCATCCTGTTCGGGAAAAATCCCGATCTTTGGGTGAAACTGTTTCTCTTACCTGCTTTTTTATTCTATATATTGCTTTATCCGGTGGCCGGACTGTTTGTAGCCTTTTCCCAGGCAATACTCCGGTTGTCAGGCGTCAACTTATCCGGATCGGTGCAGGATGACGTTTTTTACAGAGTCGATTTCGATGCCGTCATAGAGAAAAAAACAGGCAATATATCGAAG
>NZ_CALNAT010000135.1 GCF_937873925.1 uncultured Proteiniphilum sp.
GTGCAAAAAGCGAAACTACGCCATTTCGACCACGCCAGCATCTACCTGCTTATCGCGGCAAGCTACTCCCCTTTCACCCTCATACTGTTGCGCGAAGAGCAATTCTGGGGCTGGCTCTTGTTTTCGCTGGTGTGGTTGATTGCCCTCACAGGGATTGGCCTCAGTTTCAGGCCCCTCAGGAGAAACAGCCATTTGAAAACGATTTCATACGTTGCAATGGGGCTTATTGTGCTGATTGCATTTGAACCTTTAATAGATGTATCCGTCGCAAAAAACTCGATGGAAGCAGTTTACTGGCTAATTATCGGAGGAGTTTTTTATATTGTGGGCGCCGTTATCTACGCCACGGCCAAAAAAGAGTTTGTACATGCAGTTTTTCATGTGTTTGTACTCTTCGGGTTGGCAAGCCACATCTATGCGGCCTGGCTTATTCCCTGATAAAACTGGGCAAACTCTTCCCTGTCCTCTCCGATTTATACTCTATTGCCCCAATAATAAGCGGGCTTGCGTGCCCCAGGCACCAATGAAAATATCGTCTTTGCCATCCCCGTTGAGATCTCCCACAGCCATCCCCCAATGGCGGCCTACCGTAACACCGGGAACTACTTCCGGGGTGACGTCTTTGAAATACCCGTTACCGTCATTTTGATAGGCACGGAGTTGCAGGGGATTGAATCCCGGAATCTGTAACGCACCCATTAAAATATCGGGATGCCCATCGTCGTTGAAATCCACGATCGTGCCGGCATACGTTGAGAACCTGTTTTCCGGCAATCGCTCCTCAGTCTGATCCTTGAAAAAGCCATTCCCGTCGTTAATAAGTAATCTGGCCCGGGGATCCTTGTCCCATCCGGAATTATTGCTGGTCAGATTCAGGAATAGCAGGTCGGGCTTACCATCGCCATTGGCGTCAAGGACATGCACCTGCCTCGTTTCCATGGGCACAAGAAGTTCCAGTCGCTCCGAGGCATCCGTGAAATGTCCGCTTCCATTGTTCAGCAACAGACGATTTGACTGATTTTCGTTGGCAATCACCATATCGAGATGGCCGTCGCCATTCAGGTCCACCAAAGCTATATCTTGTGTATCGTCATTGTCCGCGGGCATGTGCGTAGCGACAACGTCGATAAAATAGCCCGGGCGCTCCGGATCATTGAGCCAAAGGAAATCCTGCGCCGGAGCATGTCCTGTAGCATCGGACCGCTGCCCACCGGAGTTGCCGATCACGATATCTATCAACCCATCACCATTGACATCCCCTATGGCAAGGGCATTGCCTTCGCTTTTCCCGGGCAGCCGCTCGCTCACCTCCGTGAATTCCCCTTCCGGCCCGCCAAGGAATAATTGATGTGTCTGATCGTCCTCCGCCACGAAAATGACATCGGGATGCCCATCGACATTGAAATCGGCACTCAACACGTGCTCGGTATCGTGGGCAGAAGGACCAAAAGCACCCTTCTTCCAGGTGAACCTTCCATTGCCATCGTTCAGGTAGAGACGATTCTCGCCATACTCTACGCCGATCAATATATCCGGGTCGCCATCGTGATCCACGTCTGTAAATACTGCGTCTAGTGCATGCAGCTCCGGATCCTGGGGGAGATGAAACGAAGTAACATCCACGAAATAAGCCGTCGTATCCTGTTCTGCGAAGGTATAAGGGGTGTGTTGCCGCGCCTCTGTATGTGTTACAAACAAAGACATACAAAACGATATGGAAATCGCTTTTAAAACAGTCCCTCTGTCTCTTCTGATGTTCGTAATACGTTTCATAATCTTCTTTTTTTACAAAAAATACACCCAATTTGAATTAATCGAGGGTACCCCATATTAACGTATGAAATTCATTATTGTTGAACAAAATAATCACACTTGCTTTTATGGAAACTTCTACAAACACCTCTTTTACAGCTCACTTCTCCAAGTGCTGTACGGCTTCTACCAGGCGGATAAATTCGCGCCGAGAATTGTTTAGGTCATAATCCAATCCTTTACGGGCCATTTAACCACCTTCGTATAGGAGGATCGCCCTTGAATCAGAATCGCGGGTCAATTACCCGAACATGGCGACCGACATCACGAAACTCACTTCAGCGGATGGGTCAGGTGTCATGGAACCAGCCGCGCCCGGCTCTCCATCATGGTCGAAACAAACTGAAAGGTAACTTTACACATTGAACTGTCCCAATAATGATCCATCGACAACTAAAAGGGATCGTAACTACAATAAAACCTGATGGTTCGGCAAACAATTGTCCATAAATTATTGTTAATCATTCAAACTGAATGTTATGATCAGATTTTTATTCCCCTTGCTTTCGGTTTTACTCTTCCTTTCGTGTAATAGCAAGAAGGAGGTAAAAGAAAAAACTTCCGTAATGACTGGTTGTCATAGCACCCAAACAACCGATGATGAATGGTACACCTCAGGCAAAAAAGCGCCAATGTTTAAAGGATTAGAAGGTATCGATTTCAAAATATCGACTGCCAGCGAGGAAGCACAGGCCTATTTTAACCAGGGAATGATGCTGTCTTATGGATTCAATCACGCAGAAGCAGCAAGATCATTTTACGAAGTAAGCCGGTTAGACTCAACCTGTGCCATGGCATATTGGGGTTACGCCTATGTCCTGGGCCCCAACTATAACGCCGCAATGGAAGGAGAAAATTATCAACCTGCTTATGATGCCACACTTAAAGCTTTATCCCTCTCCAAAAATTGCACCCCCATGGAGATCTCCCTGATTAATGCTTTGACAACCCGATACGAAGCAAAAGCCCCTGACGACAGAGCCTATTTGGATATTGCTTATGCGGCAGCGATGAAAAAAGTCTATGACCAATATTCCACCGACCCTGACATCGGAGCTCTTTACGCCGAATCATTGATGGATCTGCATCCCTGGGATTTATATGAAAAGCAAACCAAAAAGCCTAAAGCCTGGACCCCGGAGCTGATTGCCGTATTGGAACACCTGATACAAACCCATCCGATGCATCCGGGAGCGCATCACTTCTATATTCATGCACTGGAATCCTCTTCTACCCCCGAAAAAGCGCTGCCAAGCGCACAATTACTGGATACACTGGTTCCCGGGGCAGGACACTTAGTCCATATGCCTTCTCATATTTACATTAATACCGGCGACTATCATCTCGGCACACTCGCCAATCTGCGGGCTGTAGAGGTGGATAGCTTATACACTACTGCCTGTCATGCACAAGGCGTTTATCCGCTCACCCTTTATCCGCATAATTACCACTTTCTGGCAGCAACCGCTGCACTTGAAGGCAACTCTCAATTAGCATGGAAGGCCGCGGGAAAAGTACAGGAACATACGGCTACGGATATTATGAATCAGCCGGGATGGGGTACATTACAGCATTATTATATCATACCCTATTACATTGCCGTAAAATTTGCGATGTGGGACACTATCTTCTCCCTGCCCCAGCCTGAAAAAGACCTTCTATATCCTCAGGCTATCTGGCATTATGCGCGGGGTATGGCCTATTTGGGCACAAATGATTTGCCGAATGCACAAAAGGAATTAGACACGCTGGAAATATTTGCAGCGGATACTTCTTTGGAACAGATAACGGTTTGGGGTATCAATACTACGACAGACCTTGTACAAATTGCCGTGAAAGTGTTGTCAGGCGAGATAGCCGCCAGACAAAATCAATTTGATGCCTCTGTTTCTTTGCTCAAAGAAGCAGTGCAAATGGAAGATAACCTCAATTATAATGAGCCTCCCGATTGGTTTTTCTCTGTCAGGCACCATTTAGGGGCAGTGCTTCTCAAAGCCGGAAAATATAAAGAGGCAGAAAAAGTCTATCGCAAAGATCTGGAAATATGGAAAAAAAATGGTTGGGCATTGATAGGACTGTATAATTCGTTACTATCACAGAATAAAAATACTGAAGCACAATCCGTTAAATCTGATTTTGATCAAGCATGGCAGTATGCCGATGTGAAACTTGTATCCTCATCGAGTATTACCCATTAATGAGTTTAATTCTACCCTTCCAACAGGCGGCCTCATTGCCTCTGCTCATTTTTTTAACGGATCAACGGCTGCCACCGATCGGATAAATCGTAGTGGCAGCCGTTCGAATTGCAATTTTAATACCTCACCACCGAATCACTTTTGCACCTTACACTACACTAGTCCTGAATATTGGGTGATTCCAGTCCGTATCCTTTCCGTTTGTCTTCCGCTTTCAATAAGAAGGCAACAATCAGCGCCAGTACGCCAAAACCGGTAAAGATCATCATCGGCAATGTATAGTCATAAGTATTCACGGTAAGTCCGTCGCGAACGGTCTGTCCGGTAATACAATATTTTTCGAGCACCCAACCGATCAATAAAGGTACTCCCGCCAATCCCCAGTTCTGCACCCAGAAGATAAGGGAATAAGCGGTACCCAGCCGTTTCTCGGGAATGATTTTAGGCACTGAGGGCCACATGGCCGAGGGTACCAGAGAAAAAGCGATCCCCAGGATCACCACAAGCACCAACGCGAAGATCCAGCTATTCAGACCCGGTATAGAGAAGAATGCATGTACTAATATCAGCAGCAATGAGCCGATAATCATAATGGTAGCCCCTTTCCCTTTTTTATCGTAAATTCCTCCGAACAAGGGTGTTAGCAGGATATTCCCAAAGGGCAACAACATTGGTATCATTCCCGCCAGGTCTTCTGCCACGCCGAATTTATTTACCATCAGGTCGGTCGCATATTTCAGGAAGGGAAAAACTGCGGAATAGAACAAAACGCACAAAATGGCGATATACCACCATCCTCTGTTATTTAATATTTTCCCGATATCCGATATTTTGAATTCCTCTTCCGGATTCTTCTCTTCAGCAGCATCCGCAGCTTCCGACGCATCCAGTTTCCTGTCCATCACCATATAGGCGAAGAAAGCGATTAACCCGATACAGAGGCCAATCAGCGCCACTAATACCGGACGGGAAACATCGATAACACCCGCCGCTTTGGCAATCGGCACAGAGAATCCCAACGCGAGCGCGGTACCGATGCGGGCCATGGCCACCTGCATTCCCATGGCGGTAGCCAACTCTTTCCCCTTGAACCATTTCACGATGATCTTCGACACGGTGATACCGGCCACTTCCACTCCTACGGCAAAGATGGCAAAGCCGATACTGGCCCAGAAAACCTGGGCATCCAGCCCGAACAGGGTCATTCCTTGCAACGACTCCGTAGATACAGCCCAATATTTGAGCGCCGTTCCGATAACCATCACCGAGGCAGCTCCCACACCTGTGAGCCGGACTCCCAGTTTATCGAGGATGATCCCTCCTAAAATAAGCATCAGCAGGAAGATGTTAAACCATCCGTATGAACTGGTAAATGTACCGTACTCGGCCCGGCTCCATCCGAGCTGCGCCTCCAGCAGGCCAGCCAGCGGCGCCATGATATCCGTTAAAAAATATCCGCACATCATTGTGAAGGAAACAATGAAAAGTGCGGACCACCTTGCCGCTGCAGAATCCCTGAGCGATTGTCTGATTTTCTCTACCATGTTTTCAGTTTTATTTTTCAATCTCTATTTTTGAATGCGCAAATATAGTTAATCTTCATCATTTATACGGGAAAACTAATGCCTGTTTTTTATCCGGCACATTGACATTAAATATCATCCACCTCCAACCGGTTCAGAAATGAGGTGGTTTTTCGTATTTCTTTATACATCACAATGTCCTCATCAATAAAAGGAACTTCTTTTCGATAAGCTTTCAGTATCTTTTCGATAAGCGGCGACGATTTAAGGGGCCGCCTGAATTCCATAGCCTGCGCCGCATTCATCAGTTCGATGGAAAGGATAATATCGAGATTATCCATTACCTTGAGCAGTTTGACGGCGGAGGTGGCGCCCATACTCACATGATCTTCCTGTCCGTTGGAAGAGACAATGGAATCGGTACTTGCCGGAACACAATACATCTTGTTCTGGCTTACCACCGATGCCGCTACATACTGGGGGATCATAAAGCCGGAGTTGAGGCCCGGATTGGCTACTAAAAATTCCGGCAGTTCCCGTTTGCCGAGAATAAGCTGGGCGGTACGCCGTTCGGAGATATTCCCCAGTTCCGCCAGGGCGATGGCCAGAAAATCGAAAGCCACCGCAAGAGGTTGCCCGTGGAAATTTCCTCCCGAAATGATCTTATCGTCATCCGGGAAAATAGTGGGATTGTCGGTCACCGAATTAATCTCAGTCACCACCACCGATTTCACATAACGGATAGCATCTTTGGTCGCACCATGTACCTGCGGCACACAGCGGAAAGAATACGGATCCTGCAGGTGTTTCTTTTTTCCTGAGAGGATCTTACTCCCCTCCAGGAACCTGTGTATATTGCTGCCTGTCTCTATCTGCCCGGGATGGGGACGGATGAGTTGCAGTTTCTCTTCGAACGGTTCGATATGGCCGTCGTAAGCATCGAGCGACATGGCGGCAATCAGGTCAGCCCGTTTTGAAAGACGTTCCGCCTTCATAATGGCATAAACACCGTAGGCCGACATAAACTGCGTGCCGTTCAACAGCGCCAGTCCCTCTTTGCTCTTCAACCGGATCGGTTTCCATCCAAATTCATCGAGCACCACGCCGATATCCTGTTTCTTTCCCTTGTAAAAAACATCACCCACCCCGATCAGTGGCAGGAAGAGATTGGCTAGCGGCGCCAGGTCGCCGGAAGCGCCCAGCGAACCTTTGTCGTACACGATGGGAAGGATATCGTTATTGAACAGGTCGAGCATCCGCTGCACCGTCACCACCTGTACCCCGCTGTAACCCAGCGAAAGGGCGTACGCCTTCAACAGGAACATCAGCTTGACGATCAACGGCGCCACCTCTTCACCCACGCTGCAGGCATGTGATTTCACTAAGTTCTCCTGCAATGTGCTCAGATCGTCATTGGGAATAGTACGGTCGTACAGAGAGCCAAATCCCGTAGTGATGCCGTAGATCGGTTCGGTCTGGCTTTCCATTTTCTTATCGAGGTAATCACGGCATTTCTGTATCCGCTCTTTGGCTTCGGACGCCAGTTCCACCTTAATATTCTCGGTAATGATCCATTTCAGGTCATCCAGGGTGAGTTCTCCTTCTCCGATATAATAGATATTTTTCATATGATTAGATTACCGATTTCACCCATTCAATCATTTGGTTTTCCCTGGTCAGGATTTCTTTTTCGATCCGGTCACATTTATCTTTTAACTCTTCAACGAAAAATGGGTCATGGATGCCACTCAGGTTTATACGGACGTTGAGGAGCGCACCCATAATGGCGGTGCGGCACGCCATCAGGCCGACCATCCCGTCGGTCACTGCATTCTTGTTTCCCTTCCGCACTGTTTCGATAATGGTATCGAACATTTTGTATGCGCGTTCCGCCACATCCATCGGGACGAGCGAGGCGCCCTTCATCGCTTCCTGAATTTTTTCGCTGCGCACGGCTTTTTGTTCGTCCGTCTCTTTGGGCAGTCTGTATGCCTCCATGACCGAACTGTATGCATCAGCATCACGGTCGATATCGTTGATGAATTGCATTCTACTCTCCCCCATCTCCTCCGCGATCTTTTTCATTTGCTCTTCCTCGTCGGCATAGTTTTTCTTACCCACGGTAAGATTGGCCATCATCTCCGTGAGTGCAGAAGCGATAGCGGCATTCAGTGCCGAGGAACTGCCACCACCCGGAATAGCTCCGTTTCCTGCGGTCTTTTCTATAAATTGTTTTAAAGTTAAATCCTGTAGTTTCATAAATTGAAAGTTGAAAATTAATAGTGAAAAGTTAAAAGTGATGAATGAATTAGCACATTGGCACATTAGTAAATTAGCACATTGAAAAGATAATCTTCCCCCGTTTTATTACCGTCTCCACGATATTCATTCCCACATGGTAGGGCAGGAATTTATAGGAAGGGAATTGTAGCAATACCAGATCGCCCTGCTTGCCCACATCGATGCTGCCGATACGGTCAGCCCGGTTGATGGCGGCCGCGCTGTTGATAGTAAAAGCCGTGAGTGCCTCTTCGGGCGAAAGCTGCATATAGATGCAGGCGATAGCGAAGAGTAGCGGTACCGAGGCGGTGAACGAACTTCCCGGGTTGAGGTCGGTAGCCAGTGCCACCATGCAGTCAGCATCGATCATCTCCCGGCCCCGGGCATATTTTTCCCGCAACGAAAAGGCGGTGAGAGGTAGTAGTGTGGCCACTACGCCCGCTTCAGCCATGGCTTGGATCCCTTCGTCCGATGCCTGCAAGAGATGATCGGCAGAAACGCAATGCAGTTCCGCAGCAAGCTCAGCGCCACCCAAAGGTACTATCTCGTCGGCGTGCATCTTCAGCAGAAAACCACGCTCCCGTGCAGCCATCAGGTAACGGCGCGACTGTTCTACGGAGAAAACTCCTTTCTCACAGAATATATCGACCGCTTCTGCCAATTGCTCCCGTGCCACCAGCGGGAACATCTCACAGATATTGAAATCTATAAATTCATCCTCTTTGCCTTTCCATTCCTCCGGTACAGCATGTGCTCCCATAAAGGTAGGTATGATATCCACCGGATGGGTTCCGTTGAGACGACGCATCACGCGGAGCTGCTTCAGTTCGGTTTCCCTGTCGAGCCCGTACCCGCTTTTTCCTTCCATTGTGGTGATGCCGAGCCGTATCATGGCATCGAGCCGCTGCCGGCCTGAATCCATCAACTCCTCTTCCGTCGCTTCCCGCGTGGCACGGGCCGTATTCACAATACCCCCACCCCGGTTCATAATATCCATATAGCTATCACCACGCATCCGCCAGGAAAACTCCTCCTCCCTGTATCCACCGAACACGAAATGGGTATGCGGATCGACAAACCCGGGGAGCAACGCCTTGCCAGTGGCGTCGATCACGGTATAGTCCGGCTCGCTTACAGGAATCTCTTCACCGGGACGAAGCACATGAGATATGATACTGCCGGTCACGATCACCGTTCCGTTTTCAATCACATGCAGGTCGCCCATCTCTTTTCCGCGCTTTCCCGTAAAACCGCTGCAAGTAACCACCTGGGCTGCATTTTTTATGATCAGGTTATTCATACGATTATTTTATCTTTTTTATTTCGGTGTATGGAACTCGCGTTTAATCATATTCTTGTTTGAGAATGGTTCACCTGCTCGTTTTATCGATTCTCTTAAATTCATTAACCATCAACCCTCCGGTGAATGGAGCAAAACTCGCTATTTCAAACGATCTGCGATCCGGATCCATCTTGAAATAATAGGATAAAGCCCCGCCATAACTTGATATTATATCCCGCAGATAGATACTGTCTCCTTTGATTTCATATAAATAAAAGCCGCTTCCCATTTTAGGTAGTTCGTGATCGTCTCGGATTTCTTTTCCTCTTTTTAGTTCGAACGTTCTCTTAGAGGTAAACATCTTGGTATTAAAATCTATGGTGTCTGTTTTTGTGTCCGTATGCACCCACACACCATTTAAAGATTTCAATTCATCATTTTCTTTATTACAGGAAAATTGCAACAAAACAATCGAAATAAACATGAATGGTAATACTGTTTTCATTTTAATCGGTATTTATCTGTTCGTTATTATTTTCTTCATAATCCTCTCTATTCCAATAAAGGATAGTTGTCATCAAAAAGGACCCCGTATTAAATATATTGAGACGAAGTCCGCAATCCGTGTTATTCCATTAACCGTGCTTCGAGCACCTGGCTGACGGAGAAATTTTCCAGCCCCAGATAGTAAGCGGCTGTATCGACCAATGCTTCCATCGGTATGAGGCCGATCACTTCGGCGCCCACTACAGGTACTCCATAGCGTTGCGCTTCGATACGTACCAGTTCATGAGCCCGGTAGATAGCCGTTTTGGTGTAGTCGGTCAGGTTCATCGATACCTGTGTGATGCCGCGATCTTCCAGCGCCACGCCCATCGCTTTGCAAAACCGCAAGCCTCCGCCGACATGACGCACTTTTTTGCTGATGGCCGTCGCGATCTCTAAGTTATTAGTCCCCAGATTCACATTGTAAGCCACCAGCGGCATGCGTGCGCCCACGGCAACAGCTCCGGCCGTGGGATGCGGTTCCGAAGGACCGAAATCGGGTTTCCATTCCGGCTGTTTCATCTTATCGGACAATCCTTCAAATTCACCTTTGCGCACGGCGGAGAGATTTTCGCGATGTATTGCCGAGGCCGATCTCTCGTAGAGGTAGACAGGAAAGCCGAATCTCTCTCCCACCGTTTCCGCTACCTCTTTCGACAGGACTACTGCCTCTTCCATCGTCACATTTTTAATCGGGATGAACGGCACTACATCCACCGCTCCCATGCGGGGGTGCTGTCCGTGGTGTTGAGTAAGGTCGATCAACTCTACCGCCTTTCCTATCGCTTCGATCACCGCATTTTTCAAGGCTTCCGGTTCGCCTGCAACGGTGATCACCGACCGGTTATGATCCGCATCACCACTGTAATCCAATAGTTTGACTCCTTCTTTACCCCGGAATGCATCCGCTATTTTTTCAATTTTGTGTTTGTCGCGTCCCTCACTGAAATTGGGAACACACTCCATGATTTTGTTCATAATTTGGTACTGATCTGAATTGTTTTCTTCTCTATATTGGTCTGATTTTATTTTCAATCAAGCCTAGGCAAATGTAGTGATAATTTTACGTATTTCCACGCGTTATTAAAAAATGATATCATTCAGTATCTCATCATCCGCCAGATAAGGTTCGGTGATGTGATAGCCTTCTTCATGTGAGCAGTTGAACGCCTTCACGGTACTAATCGCGTTGGGGTTACGCGCCCATGAACGGCGTGCCACACCTCCCATCACATCCCACAGCATGGCCGAGCGCAGGATCTCATCTACCCGCTCGCTGCCGTCGCATACCATACCGAAGCCCCCGTTGACAGCCTTCCCGATACCCACACCCCCACCATTATGTAGCGCCACCAGGCTCATGCCCCGGGCAGCATTGCCGGCAAAGCACTGGACTGCCATATCGGCCATCACGTTACTGCCGTCCTTGATATTAGCAGTCTCCCTGAATGGAGAATCAGTACCACTTACATCATGGTGATCACGTCCCAGCATCACGGGACCGATTTCACGGTTACGCACCATCTCGTTGAACTTCAATGCGATTTTCAACCGTCCTTCCGCATCCTGATAGAGAATGCGGGCTTGTGTGCCGACTACCAGACGGTTTTTCTCCGCGTCACGGATCCATATCCAGTTATCGCGATCCTGCCCACAACGGTTCGGGTCGATGCATTCCATCGCCGCCCGGTCGGTCCTGGCCAGATCTTCCTGTTTTCCGCTCAGGCAGACCCAACGGAAAGGACCATAACCGTAGTCGAACAGTTCGGGCCCCATAATATCCTCCACATACGAAGGCCAGATAAAACCATCTTTTTCATCCCTGCCATTCCTGGAAATTTCTTTTACTCCGGCATCGTAAACCGCTTTCATAAAAGAATTCCCATAATCAAAGAAATAAGTGCCCCTGTCCACCAATTTCCGTATCACATTAAAATGGCGTCGGAGCGATGTATCTACAAGTTCCCTGAATTTAGACCGGTCTTCGTGCAACAGGCGGGTACGCTCCTCAAAAGTGATACCGACGGGACAATAACCTCCGGTATAGGGTTCGTGACAGGAAGTCTGGTCACTTAACAACTCTATATGGATATTATATAATTCAGCATACTCTAGCAGATCGACAATATTTCCGTGATAAGCGATGGAAAATGGCTCTTTGTGATTTCGTGCTTCATGGGCCCAACGGAACGCTTCCTTCAAATTCCCTGTTACACGCTGTATCCATCCTTGCGAATAACGTGTTTCAATACGCGACGCGTCCACCTCGGCAATAAGGGAAACCGCGCCTGCAATATCGGCTGCTTTGGGTTGTGCACCGCTCATCCCGCCCAGTCCGGAGGAAACAAACAGGCGTCCCCGCAGATCGCCGTCCTGTGGAATGCCTAATTTCAACCGACCCGCGTTCAACAGCGTATTGAATGTGCCATGGACGATACCCTGAGGGCCGATATACATCCATCCGCCGGCAGTCATCTGTCCGTAGTTGGCCACTCCCATCTGCGCAGCAACCTCCCAATCCGCCAGATTATCGAACATACCGACCATCATCGAATTGGTAATGATCACTCTGGGTGCATCCGGCTTCGACTTGAACAGCCCCACCGGATGCCCGCTCTCGACCACTAATGTCTGCTCCTGCGTCAGTTCTTCCAGATACATTTTGATCAGCCGGTACTGCATCCAGTTCTGGCATACCTGACCGGTTTCACCGTACGTGACCAGTTCATAGGGATAGAGCGCGATATCGAAACAGAGATTATTATCGATCATCACCTGAAAAGCTTTTCCTTCCACGCATTTACCTTCATACTGGTCGATAGGTCTGGCTTTCAGGTCTCCTTCAGGGCGATAACGGTAACCGTAGATCCTGCCGCGCGTTTTCAGTTCTTCCAGAAATTCGGGAGCCAGCCGTTCATGTAATTCCGGGGGAATATAACGCAGGGCGTTCTTCAAAGCTATTTTTGTCTGGCCGGTTGTTAGGCTGAATCCACGGTCGGGCGCACGACGAATTCCTTCCCGGAACACAATATATGGAGGCAATTGATTGGATAAGGTAAATCGTTGCATGGGATTTTTGTTATTTAAATACATTAGTGGGCACTTAAATAAAAAAATAGTTCTTTGAAATCTTTTGTAGACCGCA
>NZ_CALNAT010000136.1 GCF_937873925.1 uncultured Proteiniphilum sp.
AGTTTGAACAATCGGCGATTATCGCTCCGATCACCCCAACTCCCTGCCGGCAGCATGAAGAGGGCCATGGCCAGTATAAAAGCGGTGATGATCCAGCTCAGTTCGATCGCGTTGAGTGACAGGTCCCTCTCGATGGTAGGCAGTGCGATATTGACTGCCGATACCAGGAAGGTGCCCATGAAAGAGGTGATGGACACGACGAATAATATCGAAAGTTCTTTTCTTTTTCCCATTGTTTTCGCGTTCACAATGACCAATTACCAATTGCGTAATAAATTATCACATTAGTCACATTGGCATATTAATTATAAGTTTCCCTGATATGTTTTACCGTGAGGGGAATCCTGTCGGTAGCTTTCAGATCAGGGGAGGTGATGATGATAGTCCTTTTCTTTCCCGGCAGCAGGTCGATGAAGTTATCGCTGAAGCGGGCGCCCTGTATGGGAATCTCTACAAAAACGTCTTTCGCCAGTTTTTTACTCCAAAGGGTTACCCTGTATTCACCGTCGCGGTATTGCACGCTTGTTTTTACTTCTGTGGCGGGTAGTTCCAGCGCATTAGGCCAGTGGAAGAAATGGTCTTTGGCAGAGATTATCTTCCCTTTGCTGTCGCTGAGGAAAGCATGGATCATGGTGTGTTTCTTTTCCGCTTCGCTTACCAGATCGGCTACGTTGAACGTTTTGACGATACGGCTGTTGTTGGCTTCGGCATTAATACGCTCCGTGAACTCTTTCCGTTTTCCTGTCGAGAAATCGATCACCTGGACGGTGAGCCGGAGGTTATTATGATCCTGAAGATAATCGGACATGGTGTAGTAGTTCAGCTTCTCTTCTTTGTATTCAACGCCCAGGGCAAGCGGGGCCAGTACATCCCGCATGCGGTAGTGCTGCGCTTTCCAGTTGTTGTAGTAGTCGATGCTCGACCAGGATACTACCGGCCAGTCGTCGTTGATCTGCCAGTAGAGTGCTCCCATGCAATAGGGCCTCCCGCGGCGCATCGCCTCTACCGATTCTTCCATGCCGTTGCCCTGCATCACCAGCCCGATATAGACGAAATCTTCGAAATTCTCCGGTTCGTGGTAATACATGTCCATGTATTTTTTGATGAGCGCGTTGCCGGTGGACGCTTTCTGGTGCACCTTCATCACCTCGCTCTCCAAACTCCATTGGTCGTCGGTAGCGAAGGAACGGATGGTTTTCATTTCGGGAAAGGATTGGAAGCCGAACTCGCTGGCGAAACGGGGTAGCCGGTCTGCCATTGCCTCGAACGGCAGGTGCCCGTACCATAAGCCCCAATCGTGTACGTCGCTCGACGCAAATTTCTCAGGATTCCCCCAGTTGGAATCATAGGGCGACCCGTGGATATAGCTGCGTGTGCCGTCGAACTCGTTCACCAGCCCGGGAATCAGCTCGCGGAAGGTCTTAGCGTACCCTTCAAACCAGGCATTCATCACCCCGCTGGGGTACTCTTTCTGCCAGCCCCAGTGATGAAGCCCCTCTTCTATCTCGTTGTTACCGCACCAGAAGGCAAGTGAAGCGTAGTTGCGGAGACGCTTGATATTGTAGATCCCCTCCTCCGTCACGTTGGACAGGAAGGCGTCATCGGAGGGGTAGGGGACGCACCCGAAGATAAAGTCCTGCCATACTAGGATGCCTTTCTCGTCGGCCTGTCGGAAGAACTCCTCGTTTTCGTAGATACCGCCGCCCCATACGCGTACAAAATTCATGTTGGCGTCAGTGATGTTCTGGAAAAGCCTATTGTAGTAGCCGGCATCCTGCTGTGTGATGAATATCTCGCCCGGGATATAGTTGGCTCCTTTGGCAAAGAGCGGGATGCCGTTCACCTCGAAGTAGAACGATTTGCCGTGTTGATCCGGTTCCTGCACCAAACGGACGGAGCGCAAACCTGTCCGGACCGTTTTTTTAGCAATTTCCCGGTTACCGGATACAATTTTTACCGTAAAATCGTAGAGATGTTGTTCTCCCCAATGCACGGGCATCCACCTTTTGGGGTGATCGATCTCTAATGGTACAGAGACTGAATTTTTTCCCGGCTGCAACGTTATATCTTCCGAAACCGACTTTTTGGGGGCACCCTGCAATCCGTATTCAATGGTAACGACGGTCCGTACCGGCTCATTGGCCACGGAATGAATTTCTATCTGATTGTCGATCTTTGCCGACTGCTCCGTAACGGAGGCCTGTTTCACATAGTAATCCTCTATACGGGCATCGTTGTAGAAAGTGAGGGTGACCGGTTTCCAGATACCCATCTGTACGATCCGTATGCCCCAGTCCCATCCGAAATGGTAAGGCGCCTTACGGTTATAGATGCTTAGTTTCTCTTTCCTGTGATCGTTTCCTGCCGGATAATCATGACCAAAAGTGGCTCTTGCCGGCATCATCAGTTGTACCGGTGAATAGAAACGGATAGAGAGTTTGTTCTCTCCTTCCTTCAACAACCGCTTTACCGGCACCTTGTATCCGGTGAACATATTGTCGGAGCGAAGGATACGTGATCCGTTCAGGAATACGTCGGCATGGGTATCCAGTCCTTCGAAAAAGAGCAGCGCGTCGTGGTATTGCAATTGATCCGCTGTCACGGTGAAGGTTTTTCTGAAATCCCAGTTTTCATCCTCCACCCACTGCACCTTTTCTTCGTTGGTACCGTAAAAAGGGTCGGGCAGGATATCATACCGTACCAGGTCGTATTGTACCGATCCCGGCACTTCGGCAGCATACCACTGATCTTTATTTATTTGTGAGAACTCCCAGCCCTTATTCAAAGAGAGGATCTCATTCTGTTGTGCTGATAAAAAAAATGGCATCGTGAGAAGAAACAGAAGCGATATGATTTTTCGCATAAGAAATGGATTTCATTTTGATATTGCGCGCAAATATAATGAAAGTCGAGAGACAAGCCAAACTTGTTTGAACTTGCCCGGGGCGCATCTTATATTCTGCAAATATAACGATTTGTTACTGAACAGACAAAGCCTAAGGAGACCAAATAGGTACTACTTTTTACCTGTTGATTCTCTGATTTCGGAAGAAAATTGTAAATTTGTACAAGAAAAAGCGACTGAACAGAGAAGATGAGTGGGAACAATTTAATAGATCGCAGTGAGTTCTTCCGGCTCTATGGCAAACTCTATTCCTTTCTCAGGCAGGAATGGGATAGGCGGAAAATGTCCGGATTGAAAGAGTTGTTGCGCCGGTCTTTTAAAAAGGCGGAAGGACAACCTGACAGCAAGACGTTATACTACCTCGCGTTGGTCATGAGGACTGCCGTCATTATTATTGATGAGATCGGACTGAAGCAGCCGGCGGTATGCGCGGTCCTGCTTTTTCATTCCGCAGTGGACGGCGATTATTCTCCGGATGAAATTCGACGGTTGTTTGGCAACGAGGTGGAGAATATTCTCACTGGATTGAAAAGAGTGAACCAATTCAGTGATAAGCGGACGGCGGTAGAGTCGGAAAACTACATCAAGCTGCTGCTATCTATTGCAGAGGATATCCGGGTGGTTTTTATTATGATCGCGCAACATCTACAGTTGATGCGCGATGCAAAGGAGACGGCTTCTTCCTATAAGCTGGACCTGTCGGTGCAGTCCACCTATCTGTATGCTCCCCTTGCGCACCGGCTGGGCCTCTACACTATCAAGTCGGAACTGGAGGACCTCTCCCTCAAGTATACCGACCGGGAGCGGTATGATTTCATTGCCGGGAAACTGAATGAAACAAAGCGGTCGCGCGACCGGTATATCAGTGAGTTTATCACGCCGGTGAAAGAGCGCCTGGATAAGACAGGACTGAAGTATGATATCAAAGGGCGCACCAAATCGATCTACTCCATCCATAATAAGCTCAAAAAACAAAAAATCGAGTTCGAGAGTATTTATGATCTCTTCGCCATCCGGGTGATTCTCGATGCGCCGGCCGACCAGGAGAAAGCCCAGTGCTGGCAGGTATATTCCATCATTACCGATATGTACCAACCCAATCCCAAACGGTTGAAAGACTGGCTCTCCATACCCAAAAGCAATGGTTATGAATCGCTCCATATCACTGTAATGGGACTCGATGGAAGATGGGTGGAAGTACAGATCCGGTCAAAACGGATGGATGAGATTGCTGAGCGCGGACTGGCGGCACATTGGAAATACAAGGGAATAAAGGAAGAGACGGCGCTGGATAGCTGGCTGGGTTTGCTCAGGGAGTCGCTGGAAGACAGTGAAACCAACCTGAGCCAGAAGCTGACTGATTTCAAACTCGACCTGTACGATGAAGAAATCTTCGTATTTACCCCGAAAGGAGATCTGTTCAAGCTCCCCAAAGGGGCAACGGTACTCGACTTCGCTTTCGCCATACACTCTAATCTCGGGGCTACCTGTGTATCGGGAAAAGTGAATGGGAAGAATGTGCCTATCAGGCATATCCTGAAAAGCGGTGACCAGGTGGCGGTCAATACCTCTTCGCATCAAACGCCGAAACAGGACTGGCTTAATTTTGCGGTGACTTCGAAAGCGCGGACAAAGATACGCCAGCTGTTGAAAGAGGAGGCCGGCAAGCAGGTGGATATAGCGAAGGAGACTCTTTTGCGCCGGATGAGAAACCGGAAGATTGAGGTGGATGAATCGCATCTGATGCAACTGATCAAGAAGCTCAAGTACAAGACCGTCACCGATTTTTATGTGGATATCGCCTTTGAAAAGATCGATGTGAACTGGGTGATTGACCGTTATCTGGAGCTGGAAAGCAAAGAATCCGAAAGCCGGGAAAGCCATGCTTCGGTGAGCGCCGGAGAGTTCACCTTGAAAACGCCCTCACCGGAATTCAGCGGAGCCGACGAGCTGATCATCGACCAGAATCTGACCGGTGTGGATTATAAACTGGCGAAATGTTGCAATCCCATTTTCGGGGATGATATTTTCGGATTTGTCTCTTCCCAGGGGATTAAGATCCACCGTGTGAACTGTCCGAATGCATACGACCTCTTTTCCCGATTCGGTTACCGGGTGTTGAAAGCCCGCTGGTCGGGTAAGACCAGCTCTTCCAGTTATACTATCGTATTAAGGGTGATTGGGAATGACCAGATAAATATTGTGGCCAACCTAATGTCTATTATTTCGAAAGAGGAGGGAGTGCAGATGCGTTCCATCACTATTGATTCCAATGACGGCCTTTTCCAGGGAAACATCGCTGTGATGCTGGGCGATACCTCTATGCTTGATCAGTTAATTAAAAAACTGCGGGCAGTGAAAGGAGTGAAATCCGTTTCACGATTGAATTGATTGTACGCGCGGGGAATCCCCATTAAAATGCAAATTGCAGATCTCCCGAACAACACAGGGATTATACGCCAGAACACGTGTCATGCGTCCTCTTCCACGATGTCGGTATCTGTTGTGGTATCAGGTTCGCCCGTGCCGGATTCCGTTGTGTCAAGGGCAGGGAGGGTGGATAATAACTGTTGCACATAGTCCCTCTCATAGTCCTGAAGGCGAAGGATACGGTTTTCATATTGAATGAGATCGATATCAATGATCATCCTGCCTAAATATTTATCTCTCGGAGTACGTCCTACGGCCCGTTCCGTCTGTTTGATCTTGTCAATGACCTCTTCCGGCGACATCTCAGTATTGGCTCTGGCAAGCACATTCCGAAAAAGATAAGAATACTTTTCGTCTTCCGGCTCAGTCAGGATGGGCTCACTGAAAACAATACCGGGAAAAAGAAATGAAAGCATTCTCTTGGCTTTGTCGATATTGGTCTTGGCGAACGTATTTGATCCTATGCTTAGTAAAATTGTGCTCATACTGATAAATTGAAGTACAAATATAGACATTTTAAATGAAAATGAATGCCGAATCGCAAAATCTATTATCTTTGTTGTATTAAACCTTGTGAAAAATGAGAAATTTTCAAATCGTGTTGTTCCTGTTTTTCCTGATCTCTTCTTTCGATCTTTTGGCGCAGGATACCAGACCTATGATCTACCGGATCAATATCAGGGAAAATATCAGCAGCAATACATGGATATATCTGCAAAACGGCTTACATGTGGCAACTACGAAAGATGCCGATGCAGTGCTTTTAGATATGAACACCTATGGCGGGAGCGTACAGGAAGCCGACTCCATGCGTACGGCTATTCTCAATGCACCTCTTCCCGTGTATGTGTTTATCGACAATAACGCGGCTTCGGCCGGCGCCCTTATTTCGGTCGCCTGCGACAGTATTTTTATGCGCAGCAGCGCATCTATCGGCGCTGCGACGGTCGTGGAAGGGGGAAGCGGGGAAAGGGCTTCCGACAAACACCAGTCCTATATGCGCGGAATCATGCGCGCTACGGCCGAGAGTCACGGTAAGGTGGTGAGCGTCCATGAGGGGGATACCGTCACAAAATGGAGGCGCGATCCTGCGGTTGCCGAAGCGATGGTGGACGAAAGGGTTGTGATACCCGGTTTTGCCGATTCCACGCAGATACTTACCCTGACGGCCAGTCAGGCGATGGAATTGGGTTATTGCGACGGTATTGCGGAAAGCGTGCATGAAGTGATCGTGACACATCTGGGGTACAGCGACTATACTTTAGAGACCTATAACCCTTCTTTTTATGATAAAATCAAAGGTTTTCTTACCAACGGGATTGTACAGGCATTCCTCATTATGTTCATTATAGGAGGTATCTATTTTGAATTGCAGTCGCCCGGTATAGGCTTTCCTACGGCCGCAGCCATTACGGCGGCGATCCTCTATTTCACGCCTCTCTATCTGACCGGATACGCCCAGAATTGGGAAGTACTGTTATTTGTACTGGGACTTATTTTTATCGTTTTTGAAATATTTGTCGTCCCCGGTTTCGGAATAACCGGTATTTTGGGGATACTCTTTGTCTTTTCGGCATTGGTGCTTGCCCTGATAGGGAATATACGTTTTAATTTTGAAGGGTTACCCGCCACGGAAATGTTCAGGGCGCTGATGGTTGTCCTGGGTGGCACGGGTATGGGAATGGCTCTTATTATTTACCTGTCGGGCCGGATCGGCAGACCGGGGTTCCTGCAATTTGCGGCGCTGCATGCCGATCAGGAAGGATATATGTCCGTACCGATGGAACCGGTCTCTTTGGTGGGCAAAACAGGGGTAGCGGCGACCGATCTTCGCCCTTCGGGCAGGGTCGATGTGGAAGGGGAGTTTTACGATGCTATCTCGTTAAAAGGTTTCATCAATAAAGGAGATGAAGTGGCAGTGAAACGATATGAGAATTTTCAGTTGTATGTGGTTCGGAAAGGATAACCATTGAAAGGATAACCTATTAGACAGAACAACTCTATTGAACCCACGGGATATGAAAAAAAACATTTATCTATTCATTGCACTATCTCTTGTGATAGAGATCCATGCCCAATCTGATAAAGCGGTATTTATTGAACGCGGGAAAAAAATAGAGTTGTTGAAAGAAATTGAAGCCTTCCCCGCCTGGATGTATGGCAACGATAAGGAGTTGTATAGGCAGCTCAAATTCAAAATTGTTAATCGGGATTCCCGGCCCCAGGATGCAACCCTCAGTATAGGGGATCTTTCGCAGAAAATCAAGCTGCTCACAGGGATAAACGAAACGGAAGTGAAATTACCGAAAAGCAAATCCCCAGACGAAGTAAATGTCAGAATAATAGTTGGTTCGGAAGTAGTAAGTGATACACTGATACATCTGGAACCGGTGCGGGAGTGGCAGGTGAATTTTGTGCAGCATACACACACCGATATAGGATATACCCGTCCGCAACACGAAATACTTTCCGAACACATGCGGATCATTGATTACGCGTCGGACTACTGTGATATGACCGATAACTTGCCGGATGACGCTAAATTCCGCTGGACGTGTGAAACAGCCTGGTCGGTCAGCGAATATATCCGCACACGCCCGGTAGAGCAAGTGGAACGACTGAAAAAACGTATTCATGAAGGACGTATTGAGATAACTGCGATGTATTTCAATTACGACGAACTGCCTAATGAACAGGAATTAGCCTACTCTTTATATCCGTTGAAACAGTTTAAACAGGAAGGTATCCCTGTACAGGCGGCCATGCAGAATGATGTAAACGGAATCGCCTGGAATTTCAGTGAGTTTTTTCCTGATTTGGGAGTAAAATACCTGATTATGGGAACCCACGGGCATAAAGCGCTGATTTCCTTCGATAAACCGACCGCTTTTTGGTGGGAGTCGCCTTCGGGGAAGAAGATGCTTGCCTACAGGGCGGAACACTATATGTATGGGAATTTTCTGGATTTGGAGAAAGGAAATTTTGAGGCCTTTGAGCAAAAATTGTTTGCTTATCTCGAAACGCTGGAACAAAAAGGATATCCGCATCCTATTACAGCGCTGCAATTTTCAGGATATTTTACGGATAATTCACCTCCGTCGACGGCAGCCTGTGAGATGGTAAACAGATGGAATGAAAAATACGCGTACCCTAAATTGAGGTTGGCGGTTGCTTCCGAATTTATGGAGACAGTCGGGCAGCAGTACGGGGATCAGTTGGAAACCTATCGTGCCGCATGGCCCGACTGGTGGACCGACGGATTTGGTTCCGCCGCACGGGAAACAGCTATAGCCCGTTATGCGCAGGCCGATATTATTTCAAATCAGATCGCCCTTTCCCTGGCTAAACTATTAGGTGCAACCGTAGATTACTCCGTACACACTGAAATTGAGGAGGCGAATAAGGCGCTATTGTTTTACGGGGAACATACCTTCGGATTTCATGCAAGCATAAGCGATCCTTTTGGTTCGGAAACTATGCAGCAACAATCGCATAAATCCGCTTACGCCTGGGAAGCATACCGCCGTTCACGCCCCATAGGGGAGACGGCCTTAGGCCTGTTGCAAAGTTATGTGCCGCGTAACAAAGAAAAAGGGTGTATTGCCGTATTTAATCCGCTTAACTGGGAAAATAGCTCGTATACCATCATTTACGCAGATCACGAAGTCATCCCTTTAGACAAAAAAGTAACCATAAGAGATGAAAAAGGAGCAGAAGCTAAAATGCAACCCCTACGCTCATACAGAGATGCAACTTATTGGGCACTATGGGTGGATAAGGTGCCCGCATTAGGAATGAAGTACTATATAATCGATATTGAATCCGGAGAACCTGCTTCTTCTCCGGCAGATAGCACTCCTGTCCGGATAATTGAAAATAGCTGGTACCGCATCCGGTTAGATCCCGAAAGAGGCGTGGTAACCGAGTGGTTCGATAAAGAACTGAATAAAAATCTGATCTCTTCAGATACAGAATGGCAGATGGGGGAATTGATCTACGAGATAGACCAGGATCCCAGAGGTGCATTAGATCGATTTAAGCCGGGTAATTTTAAACGATTCGCACCCACCGAAATAATGTATGGGGGATTCAGGGAAGGAACTATATGGGATACCTATACATTTAAGGGAACAACACCCGCAGGAGAAGGAAAAGATAATTTTACCTTTGAACTGCAAGTATTCAAAACATGCAAACAGATCAATTTCTCCTATAAATTGAATAAAAAGTTAGTTACTACTCCCGAGGCCGTATATGTATCTTTTCCTTTTGAGGTAGAGGACGGGAAAATATTCTTCGATGTGCCCGGCGGTACCATTGAAGCTGTAAAAGAACAGATCCCCGGCTCAACCAACGACTGGAATGTGGCGCAAAACCTGGTGTCGGTTCGTAATTCTTCCGAACAAATTGTATTGGGAAGCAGGGAGATCCCGTTGATGCAGTTCGGAAATATCAATCTGGGGCGGTTTGAAGCCGGAGCAACTCCCGAAAGCAACCATATCTATACCTGGCCTATGAATAATTACTGGGTTACCAATTTTGATGCGTTTCAATTCGGCGGTTTTGAATGGAGTTATTATCTGACTTCCTCCGACGATCCATCCTTAGCATATGCTACCAAATTTGCCTGGAGCAACCGGATACCGTTGCAAAGCCGTGTTTTACCCGCCGGTGTCAGCAATAACCTGCAACCCTTGAATGAATCCATTCTGTCATTCACGCCCTCCAATATCCTCTTAATAAATATGACACCCGTCAAAGGGGAAGATGCGCTTCTCTTGCAGTTAAGGGAGATCGAAGGCCGGGGAGCCACCCTTCACATATCATCTCCGTATCACAAAAACCTGAAAGTGAGCGAATCCAATTTGTTAGGGGAAGATTTGCCGGCAAATGAAGAAATAAAGATTAAAGCGTGGGAAAATAAATTCGTAAAGGTGAAATTGTAATCAACTCCCGATAAAGGAACGTTTTACATTGGAACTTGAACAAAACACCCCGAGGTGAAGGCCTCAGGGTGTTCGTGTTTTGTCGTAAACACTGTTTCTTGTCGTGAAACAGATATTTTTTGTTAATTGTATGCTGCTATTTCCTGGCTTGAGTAAGCTGCCTTCTTTGAAAAGTAGAAAATCACAAACGGAAGGAGTAACAGGATAATTGCCCAGAAAATATTACTCACCAAAGTGCCTTTTTTCATGTTATTTACGTAGATATGCCCCAGTAATCCTTCAATAACCAATACCAATCCGATGATTAAATTGGTGTTGGTCGTTAGGCCCATTAAAAAGGGAACCACCAAAAAAGCAACGCCTATGAGCATCACTAATACCCCGCTGTATTTCGCTAATTCTTTCATGTGTGTATAATAATTATGTTTCTGATTTCGTAACGCAAATAAACACAAAATTCAACAAACAAGGAAATAATTTGAGATAAAAATTTTGTATTCAGCAAAAAAATGGAGTTCTGAGGTAAAAAACTCCCTTTTTATCTCTTTGCGATGCACAAAATATTTATTTTTGTGAAAAACTTCCTATTGATACCGATGGGGATGAAAAATAATCCGTCCTCTTACGGCGTATAATCGGAAGGTCCGTATATCTTTCATGAAAACTAATCGCACTAAAACTGAATGGTAGTGAGAAATATATTTGTTTTATTGTATCAATGGCTTATAGTTGCGCCGGTTTTTATTCTGCTTACCCTTATCACGGCATCGACTGTAATGGTGATGGCTCCTCTCTTGGGGAGCAGGTTCTGGGGATATTATCCTCCCAAATGGTGGTCAAGGCTGACCTGCTGGCTGGCTTTGTGCCGGGTGAAAACGAGCGGGCATGAGAATCTGGATCCCGGACAGTCGTATGTTTTTGTGGCGAATCATCAGAGTGCGTTTGATATTTTCCTGGTATATGGTTTCCTGAATCAAAATATCAAATGGATGCAGAAACAGAGTTTGCGGAAGATCCCGTTCGTGGGATTTGCCTCGGAAAAGGCCGGCCATGTGTTTGTGGACAGCTCGAATCCTAAGGTGCGGGCGGCTTCCATTAAAAAGGCGAAAGAACAGATCGGGGAAGGGGTTTCTATGGTGATCTTTCCCGAGGGGGCACGTTCAAAGAGTGGCAAATTAGGTCATTTCAAACGAGGCGCTTATTATGTTGCCCACGATATGAAGTTGCCCGTGGTACCGCTAACCATTAACGGCGCTTATGACGTACTGAAGAGAGATAGTCTCTGTCTCAGGCCCGGAAAGATGGAACTTGTAATCCACCGGCCTATACCTACCGACTCGCTTACGGAAGCAGAAATCCCTGGATTGATCGAGGAGACGAGAGAGATCATCCATTCCGCATTATGGAAAAAATACCAATAAAGGGAAGGTTCTTTGGGCGGATATTTTTTCGTCCGTAGAAGTTGTGAAAATAAAAACTGATTGGAAGTTTTCTGTTTGGCCGGGTGTTTGTCAAGGCTATATATAAAAAGAAATGGTTGTCTCACGACAACCAATCTTCATTGTTAACCTTAAATCTAATACCATGAAAAACACGTTGCAAAAATAAGGCGTTCCTTCTGTTTTTCCAAACAATCCGATAGGAAATATTGTTATTTTAAATTTATTTAGTATTTTGAAGCCTGCTGTTGCAGCCAAAAGGGTATTGGTTGATCTTTGTTTACATATTTTGAAAGTTGTTTTTTATCGAACTATTTCGTGAAGCAATGCGGGCAAAGGACCAATTCATTTGTGCTATGCCGTGTCGGAAAAAGTATACACCAGCGCACCTGCAAGGCCGCTACCGATCACTGCGATGGTTTGGCCCATATTGAGTTCACCACCCTCTTTTGCAATAACAAGTTTGCGGGTCAGAGGGGTAATGGTCCAGAAAAGGAACAGGATGGTGAAAGCACTCATCAATGCCGACATGCTGTTGACCATATCTTTTCATTTTAATTAGGCCTTTTTTATGTGATATGCAAAGATAAGACTATATTTCCGTATATCCGGATAAGGATTAGCCCCTACCTCCAGGGAATTTTCCTGCATAGAGATAATAAGGTTGTTTATAGCGGATTGAAAAGTTTTGGTATCCTGTGCCTGTATAATCAGGGGTATCGATTTTATTAATAGAATGTCTACATTTTGAGGTCTGGAATTTTCAAATTCCAGATAATATTTTAGGAAACCCCACACTTTGCACAAGTAGAATAATCTACTGGTTTCATTGAATTCTGGGGGATTGTACGACAGGGGCTTTGTTTCTGATACAAAAACAGGATCCTTGGCGACTTGTATACGAGAGTTGAATTTGTAGTATACTTTTTAATATTTTTGCGTATTGGCTAATAGGTAAATACAACAAAACTGCAAATACCAGAATTATAGAAGATATGATAATTCTTTTTTTCTTTATCTTCATAATATAGATAAACTCAAGCATCTACAAGGCCCTTTTCCTGGTCTTTACAAAGATTAGATCGGATTTATATAGATAATCTCATTCAATTCTCATAGATGGCATATTTCAATTTAAACAGAATTTAATACATTTTTGTTCAGCTATTATTCATCTCGGTAAAATATAGTTATTGTTTTGATTCTTTTAAAGAAATATGTAACCAAACGAGAATAAATACGGTCAAATAGGAAAAACGCATGGAACTAACATATAAACCATTCGCACATAAAAAACATTATAATATATGGCGAATACCAAAAAATGGATATAATTTTGTATCAAGACGTAAAATTATTTGAACCGGATTTTGCAGTGTGAAATAGGAAAAAATTAAATATAATCGCTACGAAAAATATAAACCAAAAAATAATTACGACAATGAAAGCTTTATTTACTATTATCCTTGCCGCAATGGCCATCGTTAGTGCCCCGGCACAGAATGGAATCGTAAAACAAAACCGTCAGGTAGCGCCATTTACTGCTATCAGTGCCTCGGGCGGATGGGATGTCGTCATTCGCCAGGGCAACCGTCAGTCGGTTTCCATAGAAATAAGCGAAGAGGCATTGGACAGAGCCATTGTGGAAGTCAAAAACGGCACGCTGCATATTTACAATAAGCATGGTAACCGTTCGTTCTCACTTCGCAACTTGCGTAACATGCCTAATATAACGCAAAAAGCGTATGTAACTGTTACGGATTTACAAAAGATGGAGGCGTCAGGTGGAGTAGATGTCCGTTTTGAAACACCCATAAAAACCGGTGATTTCGAGGTGGAATTGAGTGGCGGAACCGACCTGGAAGATTTAACCTTGGATTGCAACCGGTTCAATGGACAGTTCTCGGGCGGATGCGATGCGGATATAAGATTTACTTCGGTGCAGCACGTGAAAGCCGAGGTGAGCGGCGGCAGCGATGTGGAACTGCGTGATATCTCCGCGCAAACGTGCCGGATTGATGCAAGCGGGGGTTGCGACATAGAACTGATGGGGAAAACCGTTGATCTCACCCTGAACGCGAGTGGCGGATGCGACATTTCGGCCTCGAATCTCGTAGCACGGAATGGCAATGCCAATTTTTCGGGTGCTGCCGACGGTAACATCCGTGTAACAGACCGTCTCGACATCACTGTTTCGGGATCGGCTGATGTTACCTGTTTCGGCGATCCGCGGGAAGTAAGTAAGAAAGTACACAAGAGCAGCTCGCTGAAATTTCGCTGATAATGGATCTTACGAAGGCAGTGAGAATGATCCGTGTTGTCCGTTCTGGTTTAATTACCCCGAATTCGGGGTAATTGGACAAGAAGAAGCCAATTTTAAGGACTTTAATATTGCCGGACCTTCAATCGTAAATCCGGTTGGCAAAGAAGTTGAGCAATCCCCAGTTGAGCCTGTACCACCGCCTTGTCGCTCGTTGTTTACCTCCGAACTGGAGCAGGAATCGCGGGCGGCCGGCGTTTTGATTCAGAAAGCCCACATCCATAAAATCAAAATAATGAAAACCCCTGTCTTCCGATATCTGCATAGCCTGGTAAATGGTGAAAATAGTTGGGTAGAGGAGTTTGTGGCGCTTTGATTTACCCCAGTAGTAGAGGCAATAGACCGTCTCTTTTTTCTCAAATCCCAGCAGGGTACCTCCGATAATTTTGCCCTGATAGCGGGAAAGCAACATTTTTCCTTTGCCTTTACTGATGTAGTGACAGAAAAAATTCTCGAAGTATTGGTAGGGAGGGAACCGGCGTGATATCTTTTTGTTGTTTGTGTCCCGGATCAGCTTATAGATCTCCGGTAGCTTCTCTTCAGAGGTGAACTCCTCCATTTCAATCCCTTTCTTCAGTGCCTTGTTGACCTGATTTTTTCTCGTTTTCGAGAGCTGATCCCATATTTTTCTTCTGCGTTGGAGCGAATTCCTGATATTGATCCATTTTACGGAGTAGAAACTGTTCTCGCGAAATCCTTTATAACCGAAGATGGCGTTGCCCAGGTTTTCATAACGGATGAGGAAAACCCGGTTACGCACCTCTTTTACCAAATGTGCAATGAGGGCGTCAAATATTTCTATCTGTGCCAATTCTTTTCCGAAAAAGGCAGGTTGTTGGGAGATGAAGCATCTTTTAAAAAGTTTGCCTCTGAAGAAACGGTTGATCCGCATAATAACAGCGAACATGGCAGCCACCGGTACCCCGTCTTCGAAAGCGACGAGCATCAAGGGAGTATAGGCAGGACTGTTATCGTACCAATCGAACGATGAAGGGCTGTGAAAAAAATTGATTTCCTCCATCGGGGGAAGATCCTCCTTGCGATAATATGTTTTTACACTGTATCCCATATTTGTTTGAGGGTGCAACGCGGGTCACTGTGAGACAAAAATACTAAAAAAAATGAATGTACAATCCATAGGGAGCGATAATCATTGCTCGTTTCCGCATAATAATTTTATGTTTTATAATTTTTATGTAATTTTGCAAATTTACGGTGCCGAAACAGAATCCTGCTGTCAGGACACTGATAATCCAAAAAATATCCCCAATGAGAAAAAGCCTGCTTTCCTCGTTTTTTTTACTGGCCGTCTTTCTGCTACATGCGCAGGAAGCCCCTCTGTGGCTCCGTAATAGCGTGATCTCTCCTGACGGCGCTGTGGTAGCGTTTACCTATAAAGGGAATATATTCACAGTGCCGGTTTCCGGCGGAAGAGCCACACAAGTGACATCCCATTCATCCTACGATACCCGTCCCGTTTGGTCGCCAAAGGGAGATAAACTGGCTTTTGCTTCCAACCGGGAGGGGAATTTCGATGTGTACGTGGTTACACTTCAATCCGGTTACACCAGACGTATCACTTCTCATTCAGCCAATGAATACCCGGAAGGGTTTCAAAATGACAGCACCGTGTTGTTCAGCGCTTTTATTCAGCCGGCGCAGGAAAGTCAACAATTCCCCATTGGAATGTTTTCCCAGATCTATGCCGTAACACCGGAGGGGGGGCGTCCCCGGATGATCTCTCCGATCCATATGGAAGATATCGCGCAGAACGGGCATCTCTGGCTCTATACCGACAGGAAAGGTTATGAGGATGCATGGAGGAAGCATCATACCTCCTCCATCACGCGCGATGTATGGTTGTTCGACAGCAAGAAAAACACACACCGGAAACTGACCGCTTTTAAAGGTGAAAACCGCAATGGCGTATGGTCGTCCGATGGAAACAGCTTTTATTACCTGAGCGAGCAGGACGGAACGTTCAACGTGTATCGCGCGGGTATTGAAGGGAGCGCGCCGGTGCAGGTGACCCACTTCAAAGGCCATCCCGTACGTTTTCTTTCAGGCGACAGGAACGACAATCTCTGTTTTTCTTTTGACGGAGAGTTATATCATATGAAGAACGGCGAAAAACCCCGTAAGATAGATGTACGCATCATTTCCGATAATTTTGAAAGGGATGCGGACCCCCAGACCCTTACTTCCGGGGCAAGGAGTATTGCCGTCTCCCCGAACGGAAAAGAAATCGCTTTCATTGCCCGTGGCGACCTGTTTGTCACTTCCATTGAATTCAGCACCACGAAACGCATTACCGATACTCCTGAGCAGGAGCGCGATGTGGAATTCAGCCCCGACGGCCGTTCGCTTATCTATTCGTCGGAGCGTGATAATAAATGGAATATCTACCGGACTGAACTGGTGAGGGAAGAGGACAAATATTTCTGTTATGCCCGCGAACTGAAAGAGACAAAACTGACCGATACCAGTGCCTCTTCTTTCCAGCCGTTATTCTCCCCCGACGGGAAAGAGATCGCCTATCTGGAAGACCGTTCTGCAATATATGTACTCAATCTGGAAAGTAAGAAATCGCGGAAGGTAATGGATGGCAAATACAATTACTCATACAGCGACGGTGATCAGTGGTTTCAGTGGTCCCCTGACAGCAAATGGATCCTGTCGGATTATATTGATACGGGCGGATGGAATAATAAGGATGTAGCGCTGATAAAAGCCGACGGCAGCGGGAAAACAACCAACCTCACGCTCAGCGGCTATACCGATGTGCGGGCTACATGGGCATTGGGAGGTAAAGCTATCATGTTCTTCTCCGACCGTGCCGGATATCGCAGCCACGGTAGCTGGGGAGCGCATCGTGATGCTTACCTAATGTTCCTTACTCCCGATGCTTACGACGATTTCCGGATGAACAAAGAGGAACGGGCGCTGAAGAAAGAGATGGAAAAAGAGGTAAAGGACGGTGAAAAGAAATCTGAAAGTAAGGATAAGAAGGGAGGTAAAGATGCAAAGGATGCATCGAATGCAGATAAAGATTCGACCAAAACAGTGGAGCCGCTCACTTTCGACCTTGACAACCGCCGTCACAGGGTGGTACGCCTGACACGCCATTCTTCCAGTCTATCGGATGCATATCTCAATAAAGACGGTTCCAAGCTCTATTATCTGGCGAGTTTTGAGAAAGGGGTGGATCTGTGGGAACAGGATTTTCTTGAAAACACCACTAAACTGCTGAGTAAGGATGTCGGTTCCGGGTTACTGATCCCGGACAAAGAGGAGAAGCATCTCTATCTGGTATCACAGGGAAAGATCAAGAAGATCGAAAACGGGAAAGTGACCGATGTGTCGTTCTCCGCACCTTTTAACTACCGTGGTGCTGCGGAAAGGACGTATATCTTTGATCACGCATGGAAACAGGTAAAGGATAAATTCTATGACAAGGATCTGCATGGCGTGGACTGGAAGATGTACGGCGAAACATACCGCAGGTTTCTGCCGCATATCGATAATAATTTCGATTTTGCGGAGATGTTGTCGGAGATGCTGGGTGAACTGAACGCATCGCACACAGGTGCCCGTTACTCACCTCCCCGGAGCAGTTGGCAGACGGCTGCGTTGGGCGTGTTCTGGGATGATACCCATACAGGAGACGGATTGAAGATCAAGGAAATAATGAAGGGGAGTCCCCTTATTAAAGCAAATTCGAAGCTGAAGCCGGGAGTGATCGTGGAGAAGATAGACGGAGATCCGGTTGAAGCGGGAAAGACCTGGTGGCATCTGCTTGATGGCAAGGCAGGGAAGCATATAATGATTACTGCCTACACACCCGGCGAGGGAGATCGGTTTGAAGAGATCGTGAAACCCATTACCTATGGAGAAGAGAACGAATTGTTATACAACCGTTGGGTGGAACAACGGGAAGAGTTGACAGAGAAGTATTCCGGCGGGCGCATCGGTTATGTGCATATCCGTGGGATGAACAGCAACAGTTTCAGGGAAGTCTATCAGAATTTGCTCGGAAAATACCGGAATAAGGAGGCGGTAGTTGTCGATACCCGCTTCAACGGCGGAGGATGGTTACACGACGATCTGGCGACCCTCCTGAGCGGAAAAGAGTATCAACGCTTTGCCCCCCGTGGGGAATATATCGGCAGCGATCCTTTCAATAAGTGGAACAAACCTTCCATCGTGCTGATGGGAGAAAGCAACTACTCCAATGCGCACGGGTTCCCCTGGGTCTACAAGGAACTGGGTATCGGAAAACTGGTCGGCGCCCCCGTGCCGGGAACCATGACCGCCGTGTGGTGGGAGACGCAGATCGATCCGTCGCTGGTGTTCGGCATTCCGCAGGTTACCGTGGTGGATATGAAAGGGAACGCAATGGAGAACAGCCAACTGGAGCCCGATGTGGAGGTGTATAATACTGCGGAATCGCTGTTGAGCGGTGATGACCTGCAACTGAAACGTGCGATCGAAGAGTTATTGAAAGAGATATAACGAAAATATGCTCTCCGGATGATCAAAGGTTGTTTGATGTATGCCGGTTCCGTAAATTTGCAGACGAAAATAAATAAACAAAATAAAGATAATTCTTATGGCAAAAAAAATTCTTGTAACAGGAGGAACCGGATACATCGGTTCACACACCGTGGTCGAGTTGCAGCAGGCCGGATATGAAGTGGTAATTGTAGATAACCTGTCCAATTCCAATGCCGATGTGCTGGAAGGCATTACCCGTATTACCGGAAAACGCCCTGTTTTCGATAAGCTCGATTGCACTGATTTTGAGGCGATGAAGGCATTGTTTAAGAAACATACCTTCGACGGCATCATTCATTTTGCGGCCAGCAAGGCGGTAGGTGAATCGGTGCAGAAACCGTTGTTGTATTACCGCAACAACCTGGTATCGCTGATTAACCTGCTGGAGCTGATGCCGCAGTACAACGTGAAAGGGATCGTATTCTCTTCGTCGTGCACGGTTTACGGTGAGCCCGATAATAATCCTATCGATGAGAATGCACCGGTCAAGCCGGCTGAATCGCCCTATGGGAACACCAAGCAGATCAACGAAGAGATCATCCGCGATTTTGTGCATTCGGGCGCTCCCATTAAGAGCATCATCCTTCGTTACTTTAATCCTATCGGCGCCCACCCGTCGGCAGAGATCGGCGAATTACCCCTGGGCGTACCGCAGAACTTAGTACCCTATATCACTCAGACAGGGATCGGCATACGGCCGCAACTGAGTGTGTTCGGGGACGATTACAATACGCCCGACGGCTCCTGTATCCGCGATTTCATCAATGTGGTGGATCTGGCAAAAGCGCATGTGATTGCCATTGAGCGGATGCTTGAAGATAAGTCGAAGGACAAGGTGGAGATATTTAATCTGGGAACAGGAACCGGTTTATCTGTACTGGAGCTGATCAGGGTATTCGAAAAAGTGTCCGGAAAGCCTCTGAATTATAAGATCGTAGGGCGTAGGGAAGGCGATATTGAGCAGATATGGGCTCAGCCTGATAAAGCCAACACCGTGTTAGGCTGGAAAGCAATGGAAACTATTGAAGATACCATGGCCTCGGCCTGGAAATGGCAGCAGCGCCTCCGCGAAAATGGGGTAATGTAAGAGGTTGCCGGATAAATGAGGTATAAAAAAAGTCTGGGAAGCTGCTAACTGCCCAGACTTTTTTGATTTTTGTTTGTCTTGTAATACTACCGGTCAGAAATAATATTCTATAAGGAGATAATACGCTTCGTTGCCGTCGGCCGAGGGTTCTATCTCGATCTTATTTTCCCGTGCCAGCCATCCGATGGCGACATAAATCTCTTTTTCCGACAATCCGGTGGCTTTACGTAGCTTTGGTATATCCCACTTTTGGTAGTCATTCAGTAGGTTCCAGATAATGCCCGCGTTTGTTCCGATTGCTTTTTTATTCATTGTGGTGCATGTTTAAAAGATATGAGGGTCGTAAACTACTCTACGACTGTATTTCAAACGCTTTTCGGAACCGTTTTGTTCTCACACGAAAAGTGAAACTTTTTAAAAAGAGAGGAATAGGATCAGGTAGAGGTAAACGGCGGGGACCGCCACCAGAAGACTGTCGATCCGGTCGAGTATACCGCCGTGTCCCGGTATGAGTTGTCCCGCGTCCTTTACATTACAGGTTCGTTTGATAAGCGATTCAAACAGATCGCCTAAAGTGCCGAACAGGGAGACAACTACGGCAAATCCCATCCAGAAAGCAACGGAAAAACCGGGATAAAGACGGGCGAATATGAGGGAGCCGAGCAGGGTGAACAAGATACCTGCAACAAAGCCTTCTACCGATTTTTTCGGAGAGATATGTTCGATCAGTTTGTGCTTCCCGGTCAGAGACCCGATGAAATAGGCGGCCGTATCGTTTACCCATAAGAATACAAAGAGTGCCAGTACAGGGATCCAGTCATATCCATTGCCCGTAAGATCAGGCTGATAGGAATAGGAGATAAGCATAAGCAGGCTTAGTGGCATGGTAATATAGATCTGGCCGAAAACCGAATAGATAATACCGTGAAGGATATCATGCCTGCGGAGGAAAATAGCCGAGGCTATCAATATAAGCAGATAGATGAGGATGGAGGCAGGCAGGGTATAGGTACAGAGATCCTCCAGATAGAGGAAAACCGAAAAAAAGATGAGGACTCCTAATAAGATATTGAATATTTTACTGATAGCATGGGAGGTGTCTTTTTCCATCATACGGTAAAATTCAAACAAGCCGAAACCCAGTACGGTTCCGAAAACGGCAAGAAATGAAAACCGGCCTCCCAGCAGCCCCAAAAGAATGACCAGGATATAGATGATGCCAGCTCCCGCACGGGTAAAAATATCTTTTATGTTCATTAAACTATTCTTCCCTCTCCTTGGCTTCGGATTCATCCGAAGTGCTTTCCTTTGTTTTATCCCCTTCTTCTAAGTGAATATCGTGCTCCATCAAAATATTATACCAGGTAATCAATTTTTTTACGTCGCCGGCATAGACAGTGTCTCTGCTGTAATCGGGTAATACTTCTTCCAGATAAGCGAACAGTTCTTTGTCGGACGGTTTGGAACCCAGTGAAACCTGTTTGCCTTCCTCTTTCTCTTTCATTTTTTTCAATACCTCCCGCAGCGGCGTATCTCCGTCCCGGGTATAGATGGATACATCGCTCAGGGCTACCACTTTTTCCTGTGCGTATACGGGAACACGTTTTCCATCGGCAAGCGATTCAACGATATTCATATTTTTATTGGTGGAGATGAGTTTATACAGACCGGGACGGCCGGTTACAGATAATATTTCGGACAGCATAATCAATTCTTGTTTAACAACCGGATTTAATCGTTTGATGGTGCTTTAATTTTTTTGATGGTGCAAAAATAAGGAGTCCGCGCCATATTCGCAAATTTTATTTTGAATAAAGAGTGAAGAATAAAAAATAAGGACCGATTCAACAATGTACTAATGTGGCAAACAACGTTTAATGGAAAAGGTGGAAGTTAATATACTGATTCAATTTATGTAGTCAGATTATAGAGGAAATAAAATGATACACGAAAATAACGATCCCGGTAAACTTTTCCCCGAAAAGGGAATTTGTTTCGGAAAAAAACCTTACTTTCGCAAATAGCCGGGTAAACTTTTAAAATCCGGCTTTAGCGACTGTAAAAAGGATGGTTAAAAAAATAGCGATGGCAGGTATAATAGGAGCGGCCCTGTTGGTTTCATGTACCGGAAACCGTTCCGGGAAGGCAGACGGGAGCAGCGCATCGGAAGGAGAGCTTTCCGTCACGGAAACCGACGGCAGAGAACTGTTCTTGCTGGCGGGAACGTACACCTCCGGAGAGGGCAGTAAAGGGATCTATCTGTACCGTTTCGATGCCGACACCGGCAGTTCCGACTCGGTCGGCATGGTCGAGGTCGATAACCCGTCGTATCTGACTTTGAGCCCTGATGAGAGATTCATCTATGCGGTGAGTGAAGAGGGCGAGGCGAACAGCGCGGTTCATGCTTTTTCATTCGATAAACGGATAGGGCGGATGGAATTGCTGAACTCCCAGCCTGTAAACAGTGGCAGCCCTTGTTATATTACTGTCGACAGCAAAGGCACGAACGTGCATACCGCAAACTACGGAGGAGGAAGTATCACTTCATTTCAGGTGAAGAAGGATGGCTCTCTTACCCCCGCTGTTTCGATAATGCTTTTCAAAGGATCGGGCCCGGATTCCGTCCGTCAGGAAGGGGCTCACCTGCACAGTGTAAGGTATTCACCCGACGGGCAATACCTGTTTGCCGCCGATCTGGGGAGCGATAAACTTTACCGGCTCAGTGTAAACGATACCCCGTTTGAGGGGCAGCCGGGCTTATTGGAGAACAGCCTGAAAGAATTTGTGATGCCGGCAGGTACCGGACCCCGTCATTTCGATTTTCATCCCGACGGAGGCAGATACTTCTACCTGTTGGGTGAGTTGTCGGGTGAGGTGATCGTGTATGATTATTCCTTTGGTGAGTTGACACAAAAACAGGTGATGGCTGCCGATACGACAGGCGCCCGGGGTAGCGCCGACATCCATGTCTCACCCGACGGGCGTTTCCTGTATGCTTCGAACCGGTTGCAAGCCGATGGGATCGCCATCTTTTCCATTGATCCGGACGACGGGACACTCACAAAGGCGGGTTATCAGTTGACGGGAAAACATCCGCGTAATTTCGTGATCACCCCCAATGGGAAATTTATTTTGGTAGCTGCCAGGGATGACAATAAGGTACAGGTATTCCGTATCGATACCGAAACGGGATTGCTGACCGATACCCATCAGGATATCCCGCTCAGTAAACCGGTCTGCCTGAAGTTTGCAGGAACAACCGGGAGCGATTGAGTCTCTCACTCTCATATGGTGGGGTGATCCTCTCGAACAGAGGATGGTATATCTACAGATCTCCCAACTGAGCGATCTCTCCTATGTTGAAGGGAGTGGCCTGATATACGAAGTAATTCAACCAGTTTATATATAACAGGTTGGCATGAGAGCGCCATTGCACTACCGGAGGTTGTTCCGGATCGTTATTCCTGTAGTAG
>NZ_CALNAT010000137.1 GCF_937873925.1 uncultured Proteiniphilum sp.
TGCCACCCTTGAACGCCCTGGAGTATTCAAAGTCATATCCTTCCGGGGAAACTTTGCCGATGACGGTCGCTCCCTTTTGGGTGACAATTTCATACAATATCCCCATGGCATCCACGTAAGAACTGGGATAGATGGAGGCGTCGCCCAGCCCGAAAAGGGCTATGGTTTTTCCCGACAGATCCAGTTTTTCCAACTTGGGATAAAAATCATTCCAATCATCCTGTAAGTCCTGTACTCCCCAGGTGGATACGCCGAGGATAAGCACCTCATGTGTGAGGAACGGCGTTTCATCGCCTTCATAGATATCTGCAAGGGTAGGGGAGTAATCGGCCAGCAGTTGGGCTATTTTTTCCGCCGCATTCTTGGTGTGTTCGGTACTGGAGCCGTAAATAATCGCGATCGACTTCATAAGATGATATTTTTTTGTTAAACCGATGTATGTTGATAAAGTCGGCATACCTGTTGCCTGACTGTGATTTTAACTCTGTTGATAGTACAAAGTTAATATAAGTTTTAAATTTTTATGCATCTATGCGCGTATTTTTATGCATCTTTGTACACAGATTATCTTAGTCGGATCCATTCTGCCTCCCGGTATCCGAAGGGCGCGTAATACAGGCTATTTCTGTGAGACTGTCAGGAGGTCATCTATTTGTCAGGCCTGTTCCGGAATCGGGAAAGTTGTAAATATAATCAGTTATGTGTAAAACAAAAAGAAGAAAAACGTTTCATTCGGTCATCTATTCGTTTCTGATACTAAGTATTGTTTCATGCGGATTAAAAAAGGAAGAACAACAGATGGATCAGGATGATCAGCAAGAAACGGGTTGTGTGTATGAGTACGGGATATGCGTCGACTCTTTCGATGTAACCCATTATGAGATCGGACGCGGACAATATCTCTCTTCCATTCTGACTAATCTTGGATTTACAGCTACTGAGAGTGAAAAGATAATAGAAGCCGTATCTCCTTTTTATTCTCCTTCAAGATTACAGGTTGGAAATTCATATGCCGCGATCACCGATTCTACGTCGACTGTGAAATATGTTGTTTTTGAAAAATCCCGCACCGATTATACTGTGGTGGATCTGACTGCGGATACGATGAACGTGTATGATTATACAAAACCCGTTACCCTGAAGCGCGAATATGCCGAAGGCACCATCACCTCCTCCATGTGGAATGCGATCATCGATACCGGCGCACCCGCGTTGCTGGCACTTAAACTCTCAGACGTATATGTCTGGCAGATCGATTTTTTTGATATAAAAAAGGGAGATTCTTTCCGATTAATGTATGATGTAGCTTATATCGACGATACCACTATGGTGGGGATATCTTCCATCGAAGGGGCGGTTTTTACTCACCAGGGTAAAAAATACCAGGCTATCCCCTTTCAGCAGGATACTATAAGGGAGTTTTTCGATGAAGACGGCAATAGTTTACGGAAAGCGTTTCTGAAAAATCCTCTTGATTTTTTCCGTATTACCTCGAAGTTCTCCAATTCCCGCTTTCATCCCATTTTGAAACGTAGCCGGCCGCATCACGGGGTGGACTATGCCGCACCCACGGGTACACCCGTGAAAACAATCGGCGACGGGGTGGTAATTGAAAGGGGATTTCAACGCAACGGGGCGGGGAATTTTCTGAAGATAAAACACAATGCCGCCTATACAACTACCTATATGCATCTGAGCCGTTTTGCCAAAGGAATTGAAAAGGGACGTACGGTGAAGCAGGGGGAAGTGATCGCTTACGTAGGGTCTACGGGGCTGTCTACGGGGCCTCATCTCGATTTTCGCGTACACAGGAACAATCAGCCCGTCAATCCCCTGACCATCGAGTCGCCTCCCTGTCTGCCGGTGAAACCTGAACTGATGGATAGCTTTATGCTCGTGCAGAACAGGGTGATGTTTCAGTTAGACAGCTTACGGATGGCAGGGCAGATGTTTGCGCATACTACCGATTCTTTGACTCTTATACCATCCCATTCCTGATCGTATCACACGTATCCGGGGCATGCCGGCCGTCGCGTTTCTGAACCCGGAACAATAAAGGAAGAGGGGCATTGCCCCTCTAAGTTATCTGTTATTCCCCGAAACTGGTATATACCCTGAAACTGTTCGCCGGGACGGTGATGTCTTTTGTCGTAGAGGTAACATTCAGTGGGTCCTCCTCCGCATCCATATAGTTATACCATGTTCCGGTTTTCGGGAAGGTAGTTGTCGTTGTGATGGAGTTGTTGGTGAAGTTCCCTATTACCACCACCTGCTTCTCTCGGCCAAAGGAGGAAAGCGTGATAAACCGGCCGGTTTCCCAGAATGAGGGAGTCACGTCCCAGTTGAGTATGGCGGTGGCGTTGAACAGTTCCGGATGGTCGAAACGGAGGGAGATCAGTTTCGCATAGGTATCGTGCAAATCCTTTCGCTGCGGCACATCCATATATTCCCACTTCACCGGTTTTTTACCGGTACGTCCATTCTGATCGATCGAAACATCATATCCCATCTCACCGAACTGCCAGATCATTTTCGGGCCGGGGACGGTGAAGAAAAAGGCGGCATTGGTGGCCAACTGCGACATTTGCGCGTTGAGGTTTGTCTTGAGGATACCGTTACCCCATTGGGTCTGCTTATAGGCCGCCCGCTCCTCGTCATGGCTTTCCATATAGCTGACTAGACTGTTGGTCGGGCGCGAAGAAGAGGTGTAATAGGTTCCTGAAAAACCGGAGTCTTCCTTGTATCCCATCGCTGTTTGGCAGTAGGCATGGTTCATATTGCGCCAGACCATCATTCCTGCGTTGCTTAATTCTGTTTCTTCCTTATCGTCGGCAAAGTGCTCCAGGATCACGTAGGCGTCCGGTTTTACGGATTTGATGGTAGTATTATAATCTTTCAATATAGCTACGCGTGACGCGTCATAGACGTGAGCGTTCGCTTCGGTGCTGCTCTTGTTGGTAAACCCTTTGGTAAGGTCGAAACGGAAGCCGTCGACATTGTACTCTTCCAACAGGAATTGCAGGTTACGTTTCACGAAATCGCGTACCAACGCCGATTCGTGGTTGAAATCGTGGAATACGCTGTAAGGATGAGGTGCATCTACATTAAAATAGGGATTGTTCGCTGCCGTTTTGTTGTTCGCAGCGTTCCACCACATTCGGGCAAACGGATTGGAGCCCGTGGCGTGGTTGTAGACCACATCGAAAATTACCGCTATACCCCGCTGGTGGCAGGCATCGATAAATTGTTTGTACATCCTGTCGGTGCCGTAGGCCTTATCCATCGCGAAGAAGAATGCCGGGTTGTATCCCCAGCTGTCGTTGCCGTCGAACTCCTGCACAGGCATCAACTCGATGGCATTCACGCCGAGTGATTGCAGGTAATCGAGTCTGGCCATGGCGCCGTTGATATCACCGGTCCCTGTGAAGTCACGTAACAGCATCTCGTAGATCACCAGGTTGTCCGGCGCGGGTGTCTCGAAATCGGGTATCTGCCAGTTGTAGGATGCCTGCTGGATTTTGAATGTTGATACTATACCGATAGCCCCCGCAGGATAGGTTTTGTTATCTGGGTAAGTAGCTGCGGGTATCCATGGATCGTTGGACGGGTCGAGCACTTTGCGGGCATAAGGATCGGCTACCCGGATAGGGTCGCCACCGGCTTCTCCCACGTAATACTGGAACGCATACTCCTTAGCGGGGTCCAGCCCGGCGATGGTGAACCACCAGCATCCTGCCGTGGGGTCGTATACCATCTGCGATTGTTCGTCGTTGCTTAATGTCCAGTCGTTGAAGTTGCCCACTACATGGGCAAAATCTTTCCTTACACCGTTTTTATCCTTGTCATAAAGTACGAGCGTGACACTGCTGTTATTAATCACGTTGATACCGTATTGCAGCCCCGCGGGCATGGCAGCCGTTTTTGCCGGGGCGGGCTCGAACGCTTTGTATTTCGCATCGGCTACGCCGATAAACGAATCTTTATCGATTCCTTTCTTTGTGCCGTCGGCACTGCGGATAACGATGCCGAGCTTGTTAACAGGTGTTTCTCCCGATCCGAACCACTGCCGGATGGAGGGGGAGAGTTGGATGTTCCATGTGTTCTGTTCACCCTCTACTTTGGTCATTTTGCATTTGGCCAGGTTCTCTTCCCATTCGGCAGGAACATACAGCCAGGTGCCTTCCGAGACCACGCCGGTATGGATATATACATCGCCCGTGTAACCGGATAGCGGCGATGATGCAGATGCTTTAAGGGTGATGGTCAGCGCTTTATCGGCGTCGGCCTCCTGGGGGCTCCACGAAAGGCCAACCGGCACTTCAGGAGTTGGCTCCGGCTCCGGTTCCGGAGACACGACCGGATCCTCTCCGCAGGCGAATGCGAGAAGCAGAAGAAGGAGCAGGCAGAATTTTATAGAGTAAATTTTCATTATTCGCATGTATTATGGTCGGTTCATAATCAAAATAATATTTGTACAGTTCCCATACCGGTGCCCAAAAACCGGCATAGTGGTACTTTCATTATCACCTTACTTATTCCAGCACGAGGATCTCTTTGGGTGCAAGTGTGAGCGTTTTTCCCAGCGAAACATTTTTGCCCGAGAGCAGGTCTATCCACCCGGTTCTGTTTCCTATTGACTCGGTATACCGGTCAAGGTTTATCTCCACCTCGCCGGATGTCCCGTTCATAAAAATCAATACGCTTTCCTCTCCGAGGTAGCGTTCGTAGACATAGACGCCTTTTTGCAGTACATAATGTTTCATGTCCCCATAGGCGATCACGTCTTTGCCATGCCGCCAGTGGAGCAGTTTCTTCATGAAGTTGAATGCCTCGTTCTGCAATGCGTTACGCCCTTTCTCGGTGAACTGATTCACTTTGTCTCCGGGCCATCCGCCCGGCACGTCAAGGCGGATATCGCCGTCGCTCCTGCTTTTGGTGCCATGCATCAGCAATTCGGTACCATAATAGAGCTGTGGCGTACCGGGCATGGTAAGCAGGAAGGTGATCCCTTGCTTCCATCCGGACAGTTCCCCGGGATACTCCTTCAGGAACCGGTCGGTATCGTGGTTGTCCAGGAAGCGCAGTACATTGTAGATATCAGGATAGATGAAGTCGTAGGTCATATGGTCGAAGATGCCGTGCAACCCCCCGTTCCATTCGCCCGTCTCTTCGGAGAAAGCGGTATGGGAAAGGCCCATGAAGCGGAAGTCCATCACTGATTTCAGTTTGGTGTTGTTCGGGTTGAGCGGGCTGTTCCGCTGCCAGAAAGCGGTTCCGATAGGATTGTTGAGCCATGCCTCTCCCACTATGTTGTATTGGGGGTATTCTTTCTCTACAGCCTCAATCCAGTCGACCATCATATCGTAATCGGCATAGGGGTAGGTATCCTGCCGGATGCCGTCCACTCCCGAGTATTCGATCCACCAGATGCTGTTCTGGATCAGGTATTTCGCTACGTGCCGGTTCCGTTGGTTCAGGTCGGGCATGGTGGGGACAAACCAGCCGTCTACCATCTTGCTTTTGTCATACTCAGATGCGTAGGGATCGAAATACATCTCCTTCATGTGCGACGTTTGTACGTACTCGTCAAGGTTATTGAACCAGTCGGCTGAAGGGACGTCTTTCACCCAGGGATGGTCGCTGCCGCAGTGGTTGAAGATCATGTCCATCACCACCTTCATCCCTTTGGAATGGGCGTCGGCGATCAGCCCAGCATACTCCTCGTTGCTCCCGAAGCGGGGATCCACCCGGTAGTAATCGGTGGTGGCGTATCCGTGGTACGATCCTCCTTCCATATCGTTCTCCAGCACCGGGTTGAGCCAGATGGCGGTCACTCCCAGGTCGGACAGGTAGTCCAACCGTTCCGATATGCCTTTCAGGTCGCCGCCATGCCGTGCGCTGTGGTGGTTCCGGTCTACCGTATAGGGCATCCGCATCGGGATCTGGTCATTGGAGGGATCCCCGTTGGCAAAGCGGTCGGGCATGATCAGGTAGAGCACGTCGGACGAGTCGAAGCTCTCGATGTGGTACCTGTCCGGGTTCCGCTCTTTCAGTTCGTAGGAGTAGGAGAGCTTCCTGTTTCCCCCGGTGAACAGGATATCGAATGTTTCAGGACTGCTTCCCGAAATATGAAGGTAAAGGATCAGGTAGTTGGGGCTATCCAACCGTACCGACTCCTTGATCCGCACGTTGGGTGAAACCACTTCCGGTGTGTAATCCGCGATATGGTCGCCATACACCATCAACTGCAGTTCGGTTTCTTCCATGCCGCTCCACCAGAAAGCAGGTTCTATTTGAACGGATTGTGCCTGAAGCATGCAGGCAGCCATTATCCATGAAACTAAAAGGGGTAAAAAAAATGATCGCATACTATTCTTATTTGCCGGTTGTTTTTATCAGACTTTTTCTCACGATGACATGATCCGGGTAAATTTGCCTTCTGTACGGGGCTTAACGGGAAAGTTCTGTATGTTATTCCGCTGTTACCGGGAATTATCGATGAGATGATTATTACTCCATAAACGCGTCCAATGCCGCGGTGGGCTTTCCGTTGTCGCCCCACACGCTCAGCGCGTAATGGCTCCAGGAACGAGCTCCTTGCGGTTCCCAATAGAAAACTCCTTTGCCTTTTTCGTTAGGCACCTCTTTCACTTTCCGGATAACGGCTCGTAGCATATCGTGGGTGTTCCGGACCTTAAGGTCTTCGCCTCCTACTTCTACCACCATAACCTCTTTGTTGTAACGGTATGCCATATCGTTGAGGTTATGGCCCAGGTCGTCGATGATCTTGGTATAGTCGGGTTTCCCTTCTAACCAGTAAGGATAGAATGACATGCCGATTACATCGTATTTGGCGCCTTCTCGCTCAGCGTTATCGAACCACCACCGAAACCGTTCGTTGTTGTTTCCCTGGTCCACGTGCAGGATCACTTTCGAAGAGGGGCTCACCGCTTTGATGGCATCGTACCCGCTGTTGATGAGCGCTACCAGTTGGGGCCAGTTGTCGGTATGTCCTTCGGGGTGGATCATGCCCGATGGGATCTCATTGCCCACCTGTACCCATTCGGGGGTAACCCCTGCCTTCTTGAGTGCCGCCATCACCTCATAGGTGTAGTTGTAGAGCGCCTCGTTGAGCTGCTCGAAGCCGAGTCCCTCCCAATCTTTGGGTTTGTGCTGTTTAACCGGATCTGCCCAGCTATCGCTATAGTGGAAGTTGATCATCACCCGCATTCCCCATTCTTTTGCCCGTCTCGCCATTGCCACTGTCTCTTCCTTGCTGCAATGCCCGCTACGGGGATCATCGGAAGGATTCACCCATGTACGCAGGCGGATGGAGTTGATGCCGTGCTCCTTGAGAATCTTGAAGCAATCCTCGGGTTGGCCGTTATCGTTGTAAAAAACATATCCCGAGGCTTCCATCTGGGGTAGCCAGCTGATATCGGCTCCCAGGGACAGCTCTCCTGTCTTTTCGGGCTCTGCTGAAGAGGGGTGGCAAGCGAGGAGGGTGAGAGATAGCGCGGTCAGCAGGAGCGCATAGGTTCGTTTAATTGCCTGCATATGCCATTGATGTAGAGAAAAAGCGCGGGTATAGCACCGCGCTTTTTCATGAAATAAGTTACTGCTTTACTACGGTGGCCTTGTACGCGGTGGGATCTGACAGGTCGAGGGTGATCCGGTAGGTACCTTCTTCCGTCACGGCGATGTTATCGCCGTCATATACCATGTTGTTGAGATTCCCTCCCAGGTTGATAGTCCACTCGTTATTCGCCCTGAACTTGAATGCCTTAGCTTCCAGTGAGGTAGTCACCGTCCATAGCCCTGTCGCGGAATCGAAGTTCATGGGGGTAGAATTATCCCACCCGCTGGGGGTGGCATCGCCTATCAATCCCCATTCGGTTTTTACTGCCGAGTAAGTAAACGGAGAGCCGGAGAGATCCGCGTTCAGCCGGTAGTATCCTGTTTCACTGATTTTTAGGTTGCCCGCTCCGCTATCGTCGGACAGTATACCCTCGCCTCCATCGCCGTAGTTGGGCCCATCCCAGTTAGGCCCGGCAGTGAATTTGTACTCCTGGGCCCCGTCGAAGTAGACATACCCGTCATATGTGAAGTCGAAGTTACGGCTGTAGAGAGTGGGGGCTGTTTCCGGGTTCCATCCCTGGTGCCCGCCCGGCACGTAGAGTGTGAGGTTCATCTCGCCGATAAGCTCGATGGTGTAAGTGTACTCCATCATGTTAAGGGTGACCTTTACCCAGCCGGGTTCTATAACGCGCATAGCTTGCGATTTTTCGATGATGAGTTCGCCTTCCAGATCGGTATTTCCATCCACCGGGTTTCCGATTACGCCATCCCAGGAAGCGGCTTCTTTGCTCGATTTAGGAACAATTTTAAAGTATCCCTGCAAATTGTTTACCAGGATGGTAAAATACGGGTCTTCGTACACGTCTTTTCCACTGTGGCTGAATTTGTAATCGTCAAGGTCTTCGATATTCCATCCGGTGACATCTCCAATGAGATAATATTCCGTTTCGATAACCGGGCCGACGGGAGTCACGGTAATGGGTCCCAGGACTACAGGATCAGGCATTTGAGAAGAAGCAGTGCCGTCAACGATAAAATAGGTCGCGCGTAGATAGATTGTACGCGCAGTGGGCGCTTTCCCGTACAGGTTTTTCACTGCTTCATTGAGATTCCCGGCAGTGATAAAAGCACTGTTCTGGTTACTCGTCGAGGGGAGTTCTACCACGGAAGTAAATTCATTGCTCTTCGATGCCTCAAGAATAAATTTCACGGTAGCTCCTTCGTCCATTTGTGGGGTAGCGGTCGTCTTGATTGCCTCAAACGGAGCCTCCTCTGCCAGATCCTCTTCGTCGAAGATGAGGGGGGAGTTCACTCCCGAACCCAAGGTAAAGGTGAAGCCGTTTACCGATTGCGCTGTCTCTTGCTCATACGCTTGCGGAGGAGCAGCCACATGGTCGTACACATCCTCACACGCTGTAAATAATAAAACGGCGAGGAGCGTTACAAAAAGAGATATTTTATGTTTCATAATGATATTTTTTAAAGGAAACCTCTCCTCTGGATAAAGGAGAGTTTCCTGTATCGCTTATTATTCTATTTTACCGGTGTTCGTAGTAAAGTTGATATACAGTTTCTGTCCTGCGTTTCCGGTTATCCGGTCCTGGTCGTCTCCCGCGCCGCGAGGCACGAACACACCGTCGAATACGATGAATTCGGTGTGCCACCACTCATGTCCCGGTAGCTGGATGCTGGCACGCACTTCTCCTGTATTGGTGAATGCAGGTGAAACAAAGGCGGCATCAGCACCTGAGGACAGGTTGGGTACCGTGAAACGGTATTTTTCATCGGTTGTACCCCAGTTACCTCCGGCAGTGCCCCCCTGTAGGTGTACCTGCGGTGGGAAGAAGTCAACGGCATACTCATATTCACGGCCGTTAATGGTGGTGGTTACCACCACAATATACCATCCCGGATTGCCGATCTCTATATTACCTTCCGATTCAGCAATTCCCGCAAGGTTGACCGAACCTTCTCCAAAGGTCACCTGATTATACCCGAATTCGTTCCCATTCCATGCCATGGCGTAGTTGAACTTGATCTGGGCATTGGCACCTTCTCCGGTTTGCCCGAGATATTGCATTGCCCAGAATTTGCCGGGAGTACCCCATACCGGTATCATCTCCGTAGCTCCGTCCCAGTTCCAGTTTCCGGCAACATTGCCAATGATATACATATTCTCCGGCATCACCATCGGATCGAGTGCGAAATAGCCTTTTACCTGTGGCAGTGTGATGATATTCGATTTAACTGCCCCGTCGTTCTTCGTATTGAGTACAGAGGAGAGGCGTACATAGAGCGGATGCGGATCGGTGGGGTAATCACTCTCCTCGGTCACCCCGTGCATCCCCACCAATGCCAGTGCCAGGTCGGCAGCACTGATATTGAATCTGGCTGTGGTATAAGTGCCCGGAAGGGTCACTGCCTGTGCAAAGTCCTGCGTGAGAGATACCTCCACGCTGTAGATGGCCACTGCTGTAAACCCGTAATCAGGTTGAGAGGTGGTGAACTCAATCGTCTCCGTATTTTTCAGGTCGTAGATACCGGAGGCATACTTCGGCAGATTCAGCACAAAACTGTCCGGTTGCTGCAGTACGACTTTTTCATCCTCCTGGCACGACCAACAGAGCCCGAGAAAGGCCAGTAATACTATGATATTATATGTTTTCATCATCGTTCCTTCTTTTAGAAATTCATTTTATAACCGATCAATATCCCGTGTTTTGCGTCAGATTCTCATTGGCGCCTATATCATCGGCCGGTATCGGGAATACATTGAAGTGCTCCGCCACAGACTTTCCTTCCGCCACATTCCCTTTCCAGGGCCAGAGATAAGATGAGCCGGTGAGTTTGCCGAAACGAACCAGATCGGTACGGCGCTGTGCCTCATAGAAAAACTCACGTCCTCTTTCATCCAGGATATAATCCAACGTAAGCTCGCCGGCTGTAATAGTTGCGGCAGCATCATCGGAATAGGCACGCTTACGCAGGTTGTTCACCAACTCCAGAGCAGTTGCGGCATCGCCTCCGGTACCTCCTCTTAACACTGCCTCAGCATAATTGAGATAGATTTCACCCAATCTGAAGAGAGGGAAGTCGGTAAAGGCGATATTGCTGGGAGGCAAGGTGCCATCGCTGTTCCTGTTGTAGTATTTCACCACCGGAATTCCATTATTGGTGAAAAGGGAAGGGTCGGTGATTTCGTAACTTTCCGTCTTATCGGTACGTACCATGGAGAAACGGCTGTCCTCTTCATACCGGTATTCTCTCTCAAAGGTGGCTACAATTGATTTTAGCGCACGGTTGCCCTGCCATGCACCCACAGCGTTTACCTCTTCCTGCATATCGGAAGGCTCCGTGCTGCTTAAAAGAAAAGTCATCCCGCCCCAGGTCTGGGTATCTTCCCCTTCGTAACGGATGGGGAAAATCATTTCAACCGATTTGTGATTGTCAGCCTTGAATACATTCGCATACACCTGATCCAACTGATAGTTTTCTGCAAGCACTTTCTTGCTGTAGGTGATACTCTCGCTGTATTTTTTCATGCCGGTATATATTTCCGCATTCAGATACAGGCGGGAAAGGAGTGACCAGTTGGCTGCTTTATGTGCCCGCCCGTAACTGGAAGTGTCGTATCCCACAAAAGGATCCAGCATATCGGCTTCGCACTCTGTCAGTTCTTTTTCTATGTAATCGAACAGATCGGCTGCCATAATCTGAGGAGGAAGTGTGCTGCCTACGGGGCTATCCTCGTTCACAAAAGGTACGTTTCTAAACATATCGAGCAGATAGTAGTAAGCAAGTGCACGATGGAACCGGGCTTCGGCACGGAACGCCTGGATCCTGTCCTGATCGGCCTGGCTAACTCCCCTGGAAGATAACTTGTCCTCGCTTGTCTCCCTCAGTAACGCATTTGCCAGATTGATCTGGTAATAGAGCCGGTAATAAAAACCCTTGATGAATACGTTGCTTGAGGTCCATGTGATGTAATTCAGGTCGGGGATGCCGACATCATTCCAGGCGCAGAGCGCTTCGTCGGTAGGCAGCTGTTGCAGATTCCAGAGCCCTCTGAGAAAAGAGGCCTGGCTACCGCCATCCACGCCTGCCACATCCGGGTCTCCGTCGCCGCCGCTGTTGCCGCTGATAGCCATCCCTGCATAGATCTTTGCCAATAATTCCTGGTACGGCCCTATTTCACTGCCGAATACCACTTCCGACACCAACTCCTCAGGGTCGAGCGGGATGGTGTTCAAATCGTCGAGGCAGGATGAAAGTCCCGTGACCGTCAGGCTGATTACGACGAAAAACAGTATTGTATGTTTTTTTACAGTCTTCATATTTGTATAGTATTAAAAATTTAAATTAAGCCCCAGGATGAACACACGCGGGTGCGGATAGATATTGTTGTCGATACCGTCGTTGGTAAACTCCGGATCGAGTCCGGCATAGTCGGTAAAAACAAACGGATTCTGCACAGTGAAATGGATTCTTCCTGATTGTTGCCGATGCAATAGATGGGTGAAATTGTACCCTACAGAAATATTATCCATTTTCAGGAAAGAGGCGTTCTGGATATAATGGCTCGACTGGTACTGCACCGCATCAAAGTTGGTGTAGGTGGCGCTGTTCACTCTGTTCTTTAACCAGCCTGACGGATCGTACGTGGTATTCCTTGATTCGCGGTTCGATTGGATATTGTTATAGGCATAATTACCGATGTTGGCCCGCAAAGAGAAATTGAAATCCACTTTTTTGTAGGATAACTGGGAGGATAAACCCATGAATACGTCGGGAGCAGCGTTTTTATAAACGATAAGATCCTGTTCGTTGATTGCCCCGTCGGCATTCTGGTCTACATAAACACCTTCAAGAGGTCTTCCCGCATCGTTATATACCTGTTCGTACACATAGAATGAACTTGCCGGGTAATTGACGCTGTGAATAGCAATATTGTTACCGGTACCGCCGTCAATTCCGCCAAACCGTACACCCACATAGCTGGGATCGTCATTGATGGTCAGTTTGGTAATACGGTTCTGATTATAGGTCACATTGTAACTCAGATTCCAGTTCCAGTCCTTACTCACAACGGGACGGCCGGTGATGGTAAACTCCACGCCCTTGTTCTCCAATTCGCCTACGTTGGTGAGCAACTGGTTGCTGAAATTGGTTCCCGCCGCGATCCCTACCGTGTTTAGCAGGTCGGTGGTCTTGCGGTAATATACATCAAAAGCCCCGGAAATACGGTTGTTCAGGAAACCGTAATCTATTCCGGCATTATAAGTGGTTGTTTCTTCCCATTTAAGGTTCTCATCGTATGCCAGGGGGCGAATCAGGGATACCATCTGATCACCGAAGAAATAATTGGCACCGGCCTGACTGTAGCTGTAGCGTCCCATCCAGGGATAGTCTCCGCTACCCAGGTTCTGCTGTCCGGTAACCCCGTAACCGAGCCGCAATTTCAGGTCCGACATAACATTGCCCGTATCTTTCATGAAGGGTTCATTGATGATTTTCCAGGCAAAGGCAGCAGACGGGAAAAGTCCCCATTTGTTGTCGGGACTGAACCGGGACGAACCGTCGTTACGCAATGTGAATGTCCATAGATAACGGTCCAACAAGGAGTAATTCAAACGTCCGAAGAAGGAGATTACGAAACTTTCGGTGGAATAATCGTTGCTTTCCCTATAATACGCCTCCCCTTTTTCGGCAGCCATAGCAGCCGAGTAGGGGTAGATATCTTCGGACTCATTGTAAAAGCGCTGCCATGAATACCCTCCCATTGCATCGAAGCGATGTACACCTGTCTCTTTTACATAATTCAGATAAAAATCGAGCAACGTATTTTGCTTGTACTGGGAATAGGTACGGTTGTCACCCCAACCCGCTTTGTAATTTCCCCAGGTATATGTCATCGGAGAGTTATCCTCAATAATCACATCGCCATTGCTCTTGGATAGGTCATACCCTAGATTGAGGTTGGCCCTCAATCCATCCAGGAAGGGCATAAGGTAATCGAGTTGGAGATTCCCGATGCTTCTGTAAACTTTGGAATTATCATGTTTCTGCTCCAGGATGGCAAGCGGGTTGGCCAATGCAATGTCGATAGGTGTTCCGGAGGGCCTGAGTGTCATATGATAACCATTTCCATAGGGAGAAGGTGTTTCCGTGTAAACAGGCATGGTGGGGTCGAACTGAGTGGCTGCATTGATCGCTCCCTGATCTGCAAAGCGGTTGGTGATATACATGCCTTTTGCATTTAATTGTACCCTTAGCTGATCGTCGAAAAAGGCAGGACTCAGATTCACACTTCCGGTGAATCTTTCCAGATTGGATGTCCTCAATATCCCGTTTTCGTTGGTATATCCCACGGAAACGCGATAGGGGAGTATCTCTCCTGCACTGCCCGATGCGCTCAGATTGTGATCGGTACTGGCAGCTACTCTGAATATCTTATTCTGCCAGTTGGTTTCGGTATTGCCCAGGGCGGCTGCCTGCTGGCTGTCTTCTCCAAAAGAGGAGATGACATAATTTCTGAAGGTGGGAGCGTCCATCACATCTACTGCCCCGGTACGGGTGCTCACGGAGAAATTGCCATTATAGGCCAGCTTTATCTTCCCGGAGTGTCCTTTCTTGGTAGTGATGATGATCACCCCATTGGACGCCCGGGATCCGTAAATAGCCGTGGCTGACGCATCTTTCAACACGGTGAAGGTTTCAATGTCGTTTGAGTTAATCGTGCTTAACGGATTTGACATTCCGCTCACGCTGGTAGTGTTGTCCACCGGTACGCCATCGATCACGATCAACGGATCATTGCTGGCTGACATGGAAGAACCGCCCCGAATGCGTATGTTTGCTGAAGAACCCGGTGCACCGCCTGCGGAAATGACACTCAAACCGGCCACCTGACCTGCCAGCAGATCGGAAGGGGATGTAGCTAAACCTCTGTTAAGTTTGGTAGCATCTACCGCTACCACAGCGCCCGTCGCGTCATCTTTTCGTACCGTACCATAACCGATTACCACCAGTTCTTCCAGCATTTCGGTGTCCTCCTCGAGGATCACAGTGATCGTGCTTCTGTTGTTGATGGATATTCTTTGCGGCCGGTATCCAATATAGCTTACCTCCAGCACCCCGTCCGCGGGAGCCTGAAGGGTGAAATTACCGTCATAGTCGGTAACTGTTCCGGAAGAGGTACCCTGTATAAGAATATTGGCGCCGATAACTGGTTCGCCGGCAATATCCGTGACCGTTCCCCTCACATTTATCGTGGCGCCGGTTTGGGCGCTGGCCGATAAAATCATTAGCATGCCCGATAATATCGTCATCAGGAACGCTTTCATAGTTTTTTTGAAATTCACATACATATTGTTGACATTATAAGATTAACTGATTAATACTCACTTCATTCTCTACAAAGTTGCGGGTATCACAAACAATAAAAAATGAAAGGTTAAGGAATATTTTCATTATTATATTATTGACACCTCACTTCTGACGTCAAAGTTAGATTTTCTTAAACGGGACAGTATTGAAATGAAGTTAATTAACCTCGTTTGCTTGTGCAAACGATTGCATTTTTCAGCTATAAAAGATAAACTATCAATAAGTTAGGCTAGGGGGTGTGAAAGTATGAAAATGATCATCCGAAGCGGCAATGTATGTGATCAGAACAGGAGTGTCCGCTATATTCTTGTCTTTTTGACGTTTTTAAGTACGATCTGGAGTATCGGTGATAGATAAGCCCGGATCAACTTATTATTTTTTATTTTTTGCTTTTCTTTCGCGTTTTAACTTGGGGAGTATCATTTTTTTTCTTCCGGCACTACCGGCGATCCTCTTTCTGAGCAACATAAGAAACCGTTTGCTGGGATTGCTTTTTAAATAAGACTCAATGTGGCGGGCGCGTTTTTCTTCCAGTATCTGGTTTATCTCGATGAGAATACCCGACTCTTCCACATCACCGAATTCATCATTGATGGCGGTGCCGAAAAAGCGCATGGTGGGCGATAAGCTCATATAGGCATTGATCAGCGGCGGGATATTGTAACCGAGAGCGCGTACCTCTTTGTTTAGCGTTCGGTAATCCTCACTGAACTTTTTTCCGGTAAAGAGTCGCTTCATCTGGTCGATATCGGTATTTGTCATGAGCGGATCGATCGGGCTTACCAGCCTTTCGCTGTCGGGAAAATGCTTGTGGAGGAAATAGAGTATCATATTACGTGCATCCTTATTATAGGTGCCGTACATGGTTACTTTTCCGAAAAAGTACCTGATCTCCGGATCGATAACGGTGAGCGCACCCAGTCCGTCCCAGAGGTTGTCGAGTGCGAAGATCCCCTTCCTGCCCAGCAAAGTCGATTGGTATTCGAGCGAGACGAATGAGCGACCCAGTTCTACCGTATACGGCAGGTATTCCGATATAAATCGCTGCGAAAAATTGTAGAGGTGGGCGGTAGCGAGTATCGGTTTATTATGTTCGTCAAATTCCACATCCGAGCCGTAAATAAAACGGTAGCCGCCCAATATTTCCTCATTCTCGGGATCCCATACGATCAACTGGCGGTAGGGGACGTCCATCGTGTCATATTGATCGATATCAGCTTTCAGCCCTGTTCCCCCGCCATAGTGGCGAAAGGCGATCTCACGCAACCGGCCTACCTCCTTCATCAGGTTAGGTGAGTCGTGTGCGGTAAAGACGTAAATCTCGTTGTTGGCCTTGTTGGTTACCCTAACCCTTTTTTGAACGGTCAGCTCACTTTTTATCAGGTTTTTATCGATAGGATCTATGATCTTCTCCATATTTTTCTTTTTATTTTATTAATGAGCCATTATTGCTCCATCGAGTAAACCACGTCTTTTACATACTGCGCCCATTCGAACGGTGTTCTGGATCTGTCGAACATTTGCCGGGGAATGGGTTTGCCAAAAGTGATGGTGAATGACCGACCGCTGTTTTTAAACATTTCATCCGGCAGCCGGATCAGTTCGATATTGAATTTTATGCCGGATGCCTTGCGGAGATTGGCAAAGTTATAAAAGAAATTGGAATTCCTTCCGGCAAAATGAACCGGAATAATATCCCTTTCATATTCAACTGCTTTAATGATAAAGCTTTTCATCCATTCCGGATCCCTGATCTCACCCTTTTGTTTTCTGGAGCATAATCCGGCGGGGAATGTGATGATCTGGTTGTCGGACGCATAAGCTTCATTGATCGCCCGGGTTGATCCTTTGGCCTGGGATCCGTACTTGTTGATGGGGACAAAGATAGGTTTCAGCGGATCAATATAATAGAGTACATCGTTCACAAGATATTGAATCTTTCCGTTGTACTTTTCTCCGAGGAATGCCGAAAGACAAATACCGTCGAGGCCCCCCAGCGGATGATTGGACGCAAAAACAAATCTTCCTTCACCCGGTATATTCTCTTCTCCCCTGATGTGAAGAGTGAGGTTGAATTCCTTATCCACGAGCGCACGCATAAAGGCCACCCCTTCCAGTCCCTGATTCCGCTCCAGAATACCATTGATGTCATCCTGATGGACAGTCCGTTTGAGGTAGTTGATCAGAAATTTCGGAATTTTATTATAATATTTGGGTGATTTATCTCTTAAAATGCGGTCAATATCAACCCGAAATCTATTGTGACTCATTACGTCGTCTCTCCTCCTTCTAATTTGTCGCAAATGTACAAAAATAGTGGATAAAAGATGGCAATCAAGGTAAAAATCTTCTTTTCGGGAATAACCGGTGAAAAATTTCCCATGCTTGCTCTGTGTATAATTAATTGATAATTAATTATATATAACAAATATAACAGCTGTTGATAACTTTTTTGTAGATTTTTGTGTGGAAATGTGGGGAAAAGTGGATTATTTTGTACTTTTACCGCGTTATAAGTAGATATGCTACAGTTTCTGGGAAATATAGAAGCCAAAGCCGATGCAAAAGGAAGGATCTTTGTACCGGCTATCTTTCGCAAACGCTTGCAGGGCGAAGGCGAAGAATTTCTTGTGCTTCGTAAAGATATTTTCCAGGAATGTCTTGTGCTTTATCCCGGAAGTGTATGGGAGAAGGAGATCGAGGCGCTTCGCGGGAGATTGAATAAATGGAACAGAGAGCAGCAGCAGATCTTCCGCCAGTTTGTATTGGATGCCGAAAGGCTTGAGATGGATGCAAACGGACGAGTGCTTATACCTAAACGTTATCTGCAAATGGTTTCCATTGAATCGGATGTTCGTTTTCTCGGTGTGGATGAAACTATTGAGATCTGGGCGAAAGAGAAACTGGAAAAACCATTGGTTGATCCCGACGAATTTTCATTGAAATTACAGCAATTAATGGAGTGAAAAAATGACTTCACAAGGCAGACAGAATGAAGCAATATATCATACGCCGGCGTTGCTTGACGAAAGCGTCGACGGGCTGAATATCTGTCCCGGGGGGGTGTATGTTGACGTTACTTTTGGCGGCGGGGGGCACTCCCGTGAAATACTGAACAGGTTGGGGGCGGAAGGGCGTCTCCTCGCTTTCGACCAGGATGAGGATGCTGCCGGAAATATTCTTGCCGATCCCCGCTTTACCTTCGTGCACGGTAATTTCCGCTTCCTGAGAAATTTTCTCCGGTACCACGGTGTGGAAGCGGTGGATGGTGTTCTGGCCGATCTGGGTGTGTCGTCGCATCATTTTGATGTTTCCGAACGGGGTTTTTCGTTTCGTTTTCCGGGCGCGTTGGATATGCGTATGAATCGCCATATCCAAAAGAGAGCTGCCGATATTCTCAACGAATATGAGGAGGAGAGGTTGTCTGAGCTTTTTTTCCGGTACGGCGAGTTGAGGAACGCACGGCAGATAGCTTCGGCCGTAATACGATACCGGCAAACCAGACAAATTGAGGAGACCGGTGACCTGATGGCAATCCTGGAACCTTTCGCGCGCAGGGAAAGAGAGAAAAAAATGCTGGCACAGGCCTTTCAGGCGCTTCGCATTGAGGTGAACGGCGAGATGGAAGCATTGAAGGAAATGCTCTTGCAGGCCTTACGGGTGCTGAAGCCGGGCGGGCGTTTTTGCGTGATCTCATATCATTCGCTGGAAGACCGCCTGGTGAAGAATTTTTTCAGGACAGGCAATTTTGAGGGGGAGCCGGTCAGGGATTTTTACGGAAACGTGGAGACGCCTTTCACGGTGATCAATCGCAAGGTGATTGTTCCTTCTGAAGAAGAACAACAGCGAAATCCGCGTTCAAGGAGCGCCAAACTGCGTATTGCGGAGAAAAAGGGTGAATGTGATGATTTACTAATTTGAGGATTTGTTGATTAATCTGCAAATCGGCACATCAATAAATCGGCTATCAATATATATGAAATTTAAGTTCGATAACATACGCAAATCGTTTGTCCGTGTTTTTGGGGGGAGTGTCCTCACTGAGGGCTTCTTCCTCAAAAACATGAGATTTGTTATTGTTATCGTAATGGTCATGTTCCTGTTTATCAGCCACCGTTATAAGGTGCTTCAACGAATGGCGGAAATAGAGAAATTGCAACAGGAACTCAGGGATGCAAAATATGAGTCGCTCACCATTTCTTCGCGTCTTACCGAGGCGAGCAGGCAGGGTGAAATTGAACGGCGTATTGAAGAGGCCGGTCTGGAGTTGAAAGTGACGAATGAGCCCGTCTATTATATAGATAAATAAACAGATCGTTTCACAGAAAATGAAAAAACAGAATCGGAATAACAAACGTGCTATTTTGGGCAGATACGGATTTATTGTCGCCCTGTTAATGCTGTTTGTCGTGATGATCATTTTTTCTGCCGGTAAGATCGTGTTTACTTCCGAAGGGAGAAAATGGCGCGAGGTAGGTGAGAAGGAGACCGTCATTAAGGATCGCGTGATCCTGCCCAAAAGGGGTAATATTTATACTTACGACGGCAAACTGTTGGCTACCACAGAACCGCTTTACAGTATATATATGGATTTCTGGGCCGAAGGAATGGAGCAAGATACACTTGCCAAATATGTGGGCGATCTGTCGGTAGCACTGGCTAAGAGATTTCCCGACAGAACCGCACCCCAGTATAAGACTCTGATTATGAACGGGTGGGCGATGCGGGAAAAGGAAGAACGGCAGATCCGGGAAAATCAGGCAAAAGGACTCGACAAGCGAGTACCGATCCGTTCCCGCTATGTAAAGATATTGCGTAACGATATCTCTTATGTCGATTTAAAAGAGATACGCACCTATCCGTTCTGGAACCAGCGATCCAACCGCAGCGGACTGATCGCCGAAGAACGGAATGCCCGTAAAAAACCTTTCGGCAATTTGGCCAACCGTACGGTCGGCAGCGTGTACAAGGATATTGACAAGGGCGGCGCCAGCGGTCTAGAGTTAAAATATGACTCATTGCTCAGGGGTGTTTCCGGCGTGAAATTCCGCCAAAAGATACAGGGCAGATGGATGGATGTAGTGGAGAAACCGGCCGAAGAGGGATGGGATATCGTCACCACTATCGATGCCGCGATACAGGATATTACCGAGCGGTCCCTGCGGGAAAAGCTGATAGAGACGGAAGCCGAGTCGGGAACAGCTATTATCATGGAGGTGGCGACCGGTGAGATAAAGGGGATTGTCAACCTCGACCGTCTGAGTAACGGGGAATATGCCGAAGGAAACCCCAACGCATTCTCCTATATGAACGAACCGGGTTCCACCTTTAAGACGGTGACCACGATGGTGGCGCTCGATGACGGGGTAGTAACCCCCACCGACTCATTTTATGTGGGGACGGGCCTCTTTCAGTATAATAAAAGGTGGGTCAGGGATCATTACTGGCGCAGGGGACAAGACAGGGGATACCTCACGGTGGCCGAAGGGATAGCTGTCTCGTCGAATGTGGTGATGAGTAAGATTGCATTGAAAGGATACGAAGACAATCCCACGCGATTTGTGGAGGGAATAGACCGCATCGGCCTGCGGAAGCGGCTCACATGGGATGTGCCCCTCAACGGGATAGAGGGTACCTCATCCATCCGTTATCCCGATGACAAGGCCAATTACTGGTCCAGAACAACCCTGCCCTGGATGTCGTTCGGGTATGAAACACAGGTGCCGCCCATCTATATGCTGATGTTCTATAATGGGATCGCCAACGGTGGAACCATGATAAAACCCTTTATCGCCAAACAGTTCATCGATAAGGGAAAAGTGGCAAAGAACATTGAAGCGGAGGTAGTGACCCCGAAAATGTGTAAGGAGACCACCCTGGAGCAGATCCATGAGATGCTGTTGAAAGTGGTGGAAGAAGGAACAGCCAAAGTGGTGGCCTCCGACTATTTCACGATAGCCGGTAAGACCGGTACGGCGCAGATCGCTTCCGGAGGCGCCTATGGCGGGTATTATGTCTCATTCTGCGGCTATTTTCCTGCCGAGGAACCGATGTATACTATCTTCGTAGGACTGAGAAAACCGAAAGGAGTGCCCTCCGGCGGAGGAATGGCGGGCATGGTTTTTAAAAATATAGCAGAGCAGACTTATTTGCGGAAGGTATGGCTGGATGTGGGGGCTTGTAGGATAGACTCTGCATTGCATAAACAACCCACGCTGAAAAACGGTAACTGGGATCGTAACCGGTCGCTGTTGAGTTCGCTGAATTTTCCGGCGGAAGGTCCGGCAGAAGCAGCCGAGTGGGTGAAGATGAAGTATGACAGTACTGCTTACCGGTCGGAAGCGCTTGCGCTGAACAGTGCCCTTATTCCCGATGTACGGGGAATGGGCGCCCGTGATGCGATCTATCTGCTGGAAAAATCGGGATTGAGGGTGAATCTGATCGGAGCGGGAAAAGTGGTGTCCCAATCGCTTTCGCCCGGCCAGAAATTAGTGAAGGGTACTACCGTCACCATTACAATGAGATAGTACTAACGGGACTAATGTGTCAATATGCCAATGGGCCAATGAGATAAGGTGCTCCTGGTTCCTGGTTTTAAAAATATAGAGAGTATGAACCTGAGTAAATTAATTGAGGCTTGTGATCTTGTTGCCCTGCGTGGTAACGGTGAAGCGGAGGTGACATCCATTACCTCCGATTCACGTACGGTAACACCGGGATCTCTCTTTATCGCAGTAGAGGGCATCTTTACCGACGGACATGCTTACATCGGTAAAGCAATAGAACAGGGAGCGACTGCGGTGGTGTATGATAAACCGATGATCGAGGAATATTTTTCCCGTGTTACCTATGTACAGGTAAAGCAGAGTACGGTAGCGCTCGCGCAGATAGCCTCTGCATGGTACGGAAACCCCTCTGCATTGTTGAAGCTGGTCGGCGTTACCGGAACAAACGGGAAGACAACTATCGCCACATTATTATACGATACGTTCCGTCATCTGGGCTATCCTGCCGGATTGTTATCTACAGTAGCCAATTATGTGGATGGTGAGCGATATCCCACTACGCATACCACGCTCGATCCGATCACACTCAACGCTTATCTGCGTAAGATGGTGGATGCCGGCTGTGAATATGCCTTTATGGAGGTGAGTTCCCATGCCATACACCAGAAGCGTGTGTATGGCCTCCGTTTTGCCGGAGGCGTTTTTACCAATCTCACCCAGGATCATCTTGATTACCATAAGAATATGCTGGAATACCGCAATGTGAAGAAAGCTTTTTTTGACGACCTTCCGGCTGATGCATTTGCTTTGACCAATATCGATGACAAGAACGGTACGGTGATGGTGCAGAATACCAAGGCTGCCAAATATACCTATTCAGTGAGAGGGATGGCCGATTTCAAAGCCCGCATTTTCGAAAAGCATTTCGACGGTACCGATATAGAGATAAACGGAAAAGGTCTTTCCGTGCAGTTCGTAGGCACTTTTAATGTCTATAACCTCGTGGCAGTGTATGGTGCCGGCATTCTTCTCGGACTCGATGAGGAGGAACTGCTCCGGACCCTCTCTCTGTTAAAACCGGTGGCAGGAAGATTCCAGACATTCCGCTCGCCCCAGGACTATACTGTTATCGTCGATTATGCGCACACTCCTGACGCCCTTTCCAATGTGCTGAATGCCATTCACGGAGTGCTTAACAGCAAAGGAAGAATTATCACCGTGGTGGGTTGTGGCGGTAACCGCGACAGGACCAAACGGCCGATTATGGCGCGTGAGGCGGTGCAGTCAAGTGATAAGGCGGTATTTACGTCTGATAATCCCCGATTTGAGGAGCCGGGAGAAATCCTTCAGGATATGCTCGACGGGCTTACCGAGGAACAGAAAAGTAACACTCTCACCATCACCGACCGCCGGGAAGCGATCAAGACCGCCTGTGCGCTGGCAAAGGCGGGAGATGTAATTCTCATTGCCGGCAAAGGCCATGAAGATTATCAGGAAATAAAAGGGGTAAAGCACCACTTCGATGATAAGGAAGAGGTAGAGAAGATTTTTAGTAAACTAAAAACTAAAAGTGAAAAGTGAAAATTATTCATCGTCACATCAATAAATCAGTAAATCATTAAATTCAAGAATGTTATATTATCTTTTCGCATATTTAGACCAACTTGATTTTCCCGGAGCGGGTATGTTCCAGTTTGTGATGTTCCGTTCCGCCATGGCAGCCATCTTCTCCCTGTTGATCGGGGTCT
>NZ_CALNAT010000138.1 GCF_937873925.1 uncultured Proteiniphilum sp.
CAGCCTGAACAGGCAACCCCATTCCAAGTTTTTTATTCGTTGGGCACACATGTGCCTGGCTTTTGCTGAAGCTGCGAATCAAGTGGCAGGTCCGACAGATGCTTCAAAATATGGATTGTCGGCCAAGGAAGCCATCTCTTATCTAAGGGCCAGAAAGACTTACGATAATAACAACGGATTTGTGACAGATCCCTACCTGGATGAAGTGGCAGCTGCAGGGAAAGAAGTTTTCAACGAATTTGTCAAGAATGAACGTCGATTGGAGACCTGTTTTGAGGGGATGCGCTTTTTTGATATGCGCCGCTGGTCAACCTCTCTTGAAGAGTTGAACAAGCCTGTACACATGATGAAAATCACACGCGAAAGCGAAAACGTATTCCAGTATACCCCTCAGGTGGTGGAATCACGCATTTATAAATCGGCTTATCTTCCCATTCCCTACCGGGAGATGTTACGTATGGGAAATTTGATTCAGAATGAAGGTTGGGATAGCTGGAAATAATTAACTAAATGTAAATTTTTTGATAATGAAAAAAATATATACGCTGCTCGTTATTGTCACTTTAGCTTCGTTGACATCTTGTTATGAAGACTATATCAAAGACTTTGATTACAATACTGTCTATTTCACGCAACAGACAAACGTGCGAACCTTTGTGGTTGGTGAGGGGATGCAGATAAATGTAGGTGTAGCCTTGGGTGGAATCCGGGAAAACAACATTGATCGTGAGGTCAATTTTATGTTGGACAACGGATTGCTTACCGAGGAACTTCTCGCCAGGATGGCGGGAGGAGTCGACCATATCAAGAATTATGTGAATTTGGACTCGGGATTGCATCCGTTACCTGCGGCCTACTACACGTTAAGCAATACCGGTAAGATGATTATAAAAAAAGGAGATCACAAAGGGGTGATTACCATTAAAGCCGATTCTGTCAAATTCCTGTCAGATCCAAAAACGTTGATCGCCCAGTACGCGATTCCCTTTTACATTACCGATGCGCAGGTCGACACGGTTTTGAATGACAAAAGGTACTCCGTTATTGGACTTCGTTATGAAAACATGTTGTTTGGAAATTACTGGCACGGGGGGGTAACTGAGGTTAAAGACGCTTCCGGAAACATCGTCGAAACAATTAAATATTACACGACCGTTCCTTCGCCCGAGACCAAGGTGATGAAGTTGCAGACAGTAGCTCCGCATACATTGATCACCAACAGAATCAGCGATCAATCGGGTTCATTTGAAATTACATTGAACGGCGATAATATTATCGTGGGCAAAGCAGACGGTTCAACGGTTGAAGTATTGCCTGACGGCGAAAGCAAATTCAACAGGGCAAAATTGCTTCAGGACAGGAAGATTTACCTGAAATATAAGTACGATAATGGGGACGGTACAACTTCCCATGCAACCGATACACTGACGTTTCGCAACCGGATCAGAGACGGGGTCAACGAATGGCAGGACGAAAATCCGGATAATTACAAGTAATGTCCCGCACAGCGGGCATTACTTATGCCTGAACGCGGAATTTTTTTCGCGTAAGCCGGCTCTCTGGCTTTAGGAACAGCAGTTCCTCCGCAAATATCCTGGCTTATAGAAAATCATATTAAGAAATAATTCATCAAACAGCGGTCTAATTTTGCAGTACATTTATTCAAAAACGATGGAGAAAGCACCTGTCCGTAATTGCGCACTACTGACAATGAAGATTGTCGTATCCCTTTTTTGGGTAGCTACTGCCGTAGGGTATTCCCAGAATAGTCCCGTACCTTTGAGGCCGATCGATGAGAAAAGAGTGGCAGAAATCATTCCTCTGCTGGCAGATAAGCCGGCAGGATTTGGACAGCCGGCACATCAACGTGAGGCGTGGGATCAGTTGATGCAGTCGGGCGCATACGACAACTTCCTGAAAAGCATGGATAATTTCGTTTTTCCACCGTTTAATGAGGAGGACTACTTCTCCCTTTCGAACGGAACTGCACCGTCGTCAGCGCGTGGACTGAATATGATGCGCAACCGGGCAAAAGGATTAGCGCAGGTTACCTGGGCCGAATGTCTTGAGAATAAAGGGCGTTACATAAAGGTGATTGAAGAGGGGTTGAGGGACCTCATCAACCAGAAATCCTGGGTTTCACCCCGGAATGATTACGAGTTCAAAAACTACAACGGTATTGAATACTCCGTAGAGTTGACAACGGCTTTGTACGCACATACCATTTCGCAGACGCTTTACCTGTTGGGTCATCAATTGGATCCTGCCTTGCGTAAGGAGGTAATCGCAGAAGTATACAAACGGGCGTTTTATCCTGTGTTGAACAAAATTAAAAGACAAGACAACAACCGGGAGAATCGGTTCCTTCTGATGACAAATAACTACAATCACGTCTGTTTGGCTGGTGTGGTAGGAGCGGCTCTCACGTTGATTGAAGATAAACATGAACGCGCGGTCTTCACCTACATCGGTGAGTACTATTCGCAAAATGGACTTGTCGGTTTTGGAGATGACGGATATTGTTCCGAAGGAATAGGCTATTTCAATTACGGTTTTGGGCGGTTTGTTCAACTGAGAGAATGCATCTGGCAGGCCACTGAAGGGAAAATCGATCTTTACGATAATCCAAAAGTGCGGAAAATTGCTTGGTATCCCTATAAAATGGAAATTGCC
>NZ_CALNAT010000139.1 GCF_937873925.1 uncultured Proteiniphilum sp.
ACCCAGGACCCCATCCTTAAAAGGGATGTGCTCTACCTGCTGAGCTAGCGAATCGACCTGATGCTTTCTTGCAAAAGCGAGTGCAAAGATAAAATCTTTATTTTAATTATGCAACCTTAAAAGCCATAAAAAACCGGATTTTTTGTCCTGTTGCTGCTAAATCGCTAAGACCGAAAAGGTTTCTACGTAAAGTTTTTCTGCATTTTCATTTCCGTACCACCATTGCCCACGCTCATTTTCCAATTACCCGTATACTCTTCCTATTTTCACTCTTCGTTTTTCACTTCACGCAATCACTCCCGGACATTGCCGTATTGACTCATCACCATATCAGTAAATCGTTAAATCATCCAATCAGCCCAACAACCTTTGTGGCTAACTACTTTTCAACAATTCACCCTTTAAGATACAGAATAGACAACCGTCTTTACTCTTTACTCTCTCCTAATACCTATAGTGCTCCGGCTTAAAGGGACCCTCCATCGCCACACCGATATAATCCGCCTGTTTTTGTGTAAGGGTAGTCAGTTTTACGCCGATCTGTTCAAGATGCAACCTGGCTACTTCTTCATCCAAATGTTTCGGCAAACGGTAGACGCCTATTTCGTAATCATTCTTCCAAAGGTCGATCTGTGCTAATGTCTGGTTGGTAAACGAATTACTCATCACAAACGAAGGATGTCCCGTGGCACAACCCAGGTTTACCAACCGGCCCTCGGCGAGTAAAAAGATGGAGTTACCGGCAGGGAAAGTATATTTATCCACCTGCGGTTTGATATTGAGGTGTTCGATTCCGGGAAAATTCACCAGGCGGTCAACCTGTATTTCATTGTCGAAATGGCCGATGTTGCACACAATGGACTGGTCTTTCATCTCCCGAATATGTTCAATAGTAATCACGTCGCGGTTTCCGGTCGCCGTCACAAATATATTACCCTCTTTCACCGCTTCATCCATCGTAGTCACTTCAAAACCTTCCATGGCCGCCTGCAGAGCACAGATAGGGTCGATCTCGGTAATGATCACGCGCGCACCGTAGGAACGCATAGAGTGGGCACACCCCTTGCCAACATCGCCATAACCCAGTATTACTACCACCTTTCCGGCGATCATTACATCGGTAGCCCGCTTGATACCATCTGCCAGCGATTCCCGGCAACCGTACAGGTTATCGAACTTCGATTTGGTTACCGAGTCGTTCACGTTGACGGCAGGAACCAGCAGTTCGCCTCTCTCCATCATCTGATACAAACGGTGCACGCCGGTGGTAGTCTCTTCCGAGATCCCTCTCATGCCGGCTATGGTTTTGTGCCAGCGCTGATTGTCCTCTTTTAAGATCCGGTTCAGTGTATCGAGAATAACCTGCTCTTCGCGGTTGCCGCCTTCCCTATCGATGACAGACGCATCATTTTCAGCGTGGTACCCCATATGTACCAACAGCGACGCATCACCGCCGTCGTCCACAATAAGGTGGGGTCCTTCCCCTCCGGGAAAACGCAAAGCCATCTCCGTGCACCACCAGTACTCTTCCAGCGTTTCACCTTTCCATGCAAACACGGGGACACCCGAGGCGGCTATGGCTGCGGCGGCATGATCCTGCGTGGAGAAAATGTTACAACTGGCCCAACGTACATCAGCGCCTAATTCCACCAAGGTCTCTATCAACACGGCCGTTTGAATGGTCATATGCAACGAACCCATTACGCGGGCACCCTTCAACGGCTTTTCCGAAGTATATTTTTTACGTATCGCCATCAAGCCGGGCATCTCATGCTCGGCTATATCTATTTCTTTCCTTCCGAAATCGGCTAATGAAATATCAGCTACCTTATACGGAAGATCGGGAGAGAAAATCTTATCCATTTTGTTCTCTATTTTGATTTATCGATTTTTAAGGATGCAAAGTTACGAAATTTACGGAATGTTTCTACCTTTGGTCATATGAAACCGACATGTTTAAAATAATCATTCAATGTTCGAAGGAATGATTATTTCAAATATCAAAGGTTCCATACACCGAAATAAAAAATAAAATAATCGTATGAGACAAGTATACATATGAAGATAGTCTATTCCAACTTCCTACCGGTAAAGGGGTTCAGGGCAATCAACCTTTTCGGGGTCATCTTCGCGAGAAAGGAAGAACCCGGATTGGATGAGCGCATCCTCACCCATGAGTCCGTCCACACCCGGCAGATGGTGGAGCTGCTGGTAGTCGGATTCTATCTCTGGTATATTATGGAATGGACCTTCAGATGGATCCGCTATAAAGACGGATATACCGCATACAGGAATATCTGTTTCGAGCGTGAAGCATATGACAACGATACCGACCCTCTCTACCTGAAACAAAGAAGGCGGTATGCTTTTATGAAATATCTATAAAGATCTAAAAATCACACATTAAAAAAATTATTTATGACGATGAGGAGAACATATCTGCTGTTTCTGTTTACCCTCATTTTTTTCACTGCATGCGGGCAGGGTAATCAAAAGGGATCAGCCATTCAACAACAAACCACTAAAAATAAAAAGGATCGTATGAACTATAATGCATTGACCCCCGAGGAAGAGAGAGTAATCATCCACAAGGGAACGGAACGTCCTTTTACGGGCGAGTATTTAAATAATAAGGTAGCGGGAACATACTTCTGTAAACGATGTGACGCCCCACTCTACCGGTCGGAAGATAAATTCGATTCGGACTGCGGATGGCCTTCTTTCGATGACGAGATCGAGGGCGCCGTGAAGCGTATACATGACGCCGACGGCCGCCGTACCGAGATCATATGCAACAATTGCGGAGCACACCTGGGACACGTTTTCCTGGGCGAAGGGTTTACCCCAAAAGAGACGCGTCACTGTGTGAACTCCATCTCACTGAAGTTTGTCCCTGCAAAACGGGAAGGGCTCACCACAGCCTACTTTGCTTCGGGATGCTTCTGGGGAACGGAATATTTCTTCATGAAAGCTCCGGGTGTGAAACAAACGACAGTGGGATTCATGGGAGGCCATGTGGATAATCCCACCTACGAACAGGTATGTCAGAAAAATACCGGACATCTGGAAACCACCGAAGTGGTTTTCGATCCCGCTGTAACATCTTATGAAGAGATGGTGAAACTCTTTTTCGAAACTCATGATTTCACCCAGACCGACGGACAAGGGCCGGATATAGGGCCGCAGTACCTCTCGTGCATTTTCTATTCCGACCCCACCGAGAAAGCGATCGCGGAGAAGTATATCCATATACTTACGGAAAAGGGATACAAGGTAGCCACCATGCTGAAACCGGCTTCTACTTTCTGGAAAGCGGAGGACTATCACCAACAGTATTACGAATATAAAGGGACCAAGCCCTACTGCCATAAGTATACCGCTATTTTCTGACAAGAGAGACGGTTTTTCAGGAAGAAAATCAGCCACTTTGAAAACAATTCAAATATTTATACGTTTTAATATTGTCATTTAAATAGTATTGTTTAATTAAAAAAGAAAAATTATGAAAGTATTACGTTTATTATCCGTAGTAACACTCATCTTTGCACTGGGAGTGGGTGCGACATCGTGTAATCAGGTAAAGGACGCAGACATTCAAAATGCGGCGCAGGAATTGGTAAGCGCCAATCCTGATCTGGCAGGCGTTACGGTAACCGTACAAGACCAGGTGGCTACACTGACCGGGACAGTAAGTGATGATTCGGCCAAAGCTTATGCTGAAAGCATGGTAGCAGGTGTACAAAATGTGAAGTCGGTTGTCAATCAGTTGGAAGTTGTTCCGCCCGCACCCGATTATACAGCGCTCGATGCCACTATCAATGCAGCGCTGCCCGACGTGCTCAAAGACCATCAAACAGTTACGGCCACCGTACAGGATGGCATCATTACCCTCAACGGTGAAATCAAGGAGAAAGATCTGACTGTATTGATGGAGAAGGTGAATGCATTGAATCCCGTACAAGTTGTGAATAACCTGACCATAAAATAAGGAGCGATGGCTTTGACAGAGAAATACAAAGAACTGATGGATCTGGCCAGGTTGAACAATCTTTCGGTTAGTGAATCGGGGAATGTGCTGAGAGTGGAGGGTATTGTCCCTTCCGCCGCCGTGAAAGATAAGATGTGGGAGATTTATGAACGGACCGATCCCCATTTTAAAAGTAATGATTTGGTATTGAATGTGAAGACCAAAGTTACAGACGGCGATAAAGTGAGAGTAGTAACCAAAGAGAGTCGTCTGAACATCCGCCAAGGGCCGGGAACAGACCAGCCTATCATCGGAAAAGCGGAGAAGGGTGATACTATCACGCTCATCAGCAAAACAAACGACCAGTGGTGGCTGGTTCGTGATAACGACGGTGAAGAGGGATATTGCTACTCGCAATATCTGGAACCGATACAGTAACGGAATGAACCACAACAAAAAAAGGTTGCCTCGAGGCAACCTTTTTTTGTTGTCTACGAATCGGTTTAAAAGATCAATTGAAAGAGAAACGGGTATTCATCCGTATGGTCAATTTTGTATTTTCATTCACCATATTATTGCCCGGCGTATATTTCAATACCACATTAGAAGAGCCCTTACTGATTATCTCATTCATGATAGCCTGCATAAAACTCAGCCGCTCTGCACTATCTATCATAAATTTCTCATTGACAGTGATTGGGCCGGGTAAAAGCAGACGTTTATTTGCATCGCTGCCCAACGAAATACTCACATCTTTCATCTCCACATTATCCAGGGTAATACCTGTGATCTCAATATACGACGTCGAAGTCACTTCAGCCTTTGCAATCCATTTCTTATACTGGCTGACCCCTGAAAAATCATCCAAACGAAATATTTCAGTTGAACTCTGAGGATTATTTGCCGGAGCAATTAGCGTATAGGAATGCTCTGCCGAAGCATTCAGTGTTACGGGAAGGTCATCGGGCCTGCTCTCACCGCAAGCCGTAAACAAAATTGCGATAGACCACACAATAGGGATAAATAGTAATTTTTTCATACGATTTTTCATTAATAATATTATCTGTTGGTAAGGCAAATATATGCACTTCCTACGTTTCACCGTAAAAAATAAAAGTAAAAATCTTTAATTCGTCGCATTATGCCCCGTTTCTCTGCAATGGTTACAGGATAAGGCAGGATTGGAGATCAGGCAAAGGGGCTTCTTCCTAAACCGGGGGAGCAAGATAACCTGTTAAAAGTAGTGTTTCCCGGCATGGGGCTAAAAAGTAAAAGCCCCCGGCGAATGACTCACCGGGGGCCCGTTGTAAAGGATGGCGGCTACCTACTCTCCCACAAATGCTGCAGTACCATCGGCGCC
>NZ_CALNAT010000140.1 GCF_937873925.1 uncultured Proteiniphilum sp.
AAGCCTGCCAGTAACGCCGTGACTACCAGCAGAATCATTAAATTAAATTTTCTCATTTCTTTTCTTTTTACTAAATTATAAAACATAAATTAAATCTATCAATTATTTTTTTTACGGGATTATTTCTAATCCCGTTTCGGTTTTATTCTTTTATCTTCTGTATAAATTCTTTCAGGTTACGGGAGGCCTCTTCAAGTCCGGCTTTCTCTGCCGCACTAAAACAGGCTCCGGCCCTCTCGTAATTTCCCTTCAACAACTCCAGAACCCCCATGGCATTGTTATATTCGGGGGCGGGGAGGGTTGACTTCACCTTGGCAAGGTATCGCTCCGCCAACACGATATCGTTTCGCGTGAGGGCCGCTATTGCCGCGTTCAGGTTGGCCGTTTCGTCTTCCGGGAACATCCGGACGGCGGTTTCGAACACATCGGCAAACTCTTCCGATCCGTATGGATAGGTATTCGCAACCAGGTATATCTCGTTAAGAGAAAGATTCTGCGGCCGGCTCTTTATCATCTCCTTTGCTTCGCTCACATCAAACTGACGGATGCTGTACGTAACACGACACGTGGCGACCCGTAATTTCGGGAACATGTTCGTTACCATATAACGGTACGGACGACCCGCATCCAAATCCATCAACTCTTTTTTCCGCACGGCATCGCTTTCGCTTGAGCGAATAATATCCAGAACTTCCTTCTTATATTCCATGTCGGATTCGCTGACAAGTTTTTCCAGCCCGGTCCAGTTCTCCCCGCCAAAACCGGCGTGGTATAAATTTTTCACGAAATCATAGCGGATAACCAGGTAATCCTGAAGGGATTTCGCCCGCTCTTCCGACAACCGTTTGTTGTTTTCCAAGGTGCCTTCCGGGGACGCGTAACCGGTGATCTCGATTCTTTCTACCGTGATGTACGGGTTATTCTTTACCTCATCTATCATCTCCCGGATCTTCCGCAATTCCGCGGGATTATTCATGTAATCGGGGTAAATATCGGCTTGATTAACCATGAAATCAAGAGAGGCCTCGGTCTTCACATCACGGCGCTTGGTCTCATCTATCTCCGGTTTGATAAAAGCGAGATGGGGAGAACCTTGGGAGGGAACAAGGACTACCTCTTTTTCCCGAGAAACCTGTCCGATCAACTGTTCCACGGCTGTCTGAGGGGACGAAGAGCCGCAACCGCAAAGGTCGCACACTATGTCCAACCGGGCGTCTGACATCCACTCTTTAAACGGCATCGTGTAACTGTAATTCAACGTACGCTCCTGCCGTCCATAGCCTTTTTCAACTGTATACGGGGCAACATAATTTGCCCGCTGCTTTTCCCCCATAAGAGCGAGATAGCGAACATACTCCTTATAGCTGCGCCTCCCTTTTATGGAAACTTCCGGTAAGTCCCTGGAAAGCGTTCCGTCGGTAAGAACGGGAATAATATCCAGGGATTGCCTGCTTTCCACCGGAGCGTTCCCAATATTAATAATCAGTTTTACAACTAAATCATTCCCCTTTTTTGACATTTCAACGGCTTTGATCTTCACTCCTCCTTCACACAGCACCCATTCCTGGGCATGGAGGGATAGCGCGATAAGGAAAGCGGTAAGGGTTATCAGTAATTTCTTCATTTTCTGAATTATTTAATCATATAGATCAGTGAGATACCGGCTTTGGTCGGGCCGAAATAGTGTTTCGACTCATTATCGAGTTTTTGCCCACATTTCTCGCAGGGGAACTTATCGTGCTTCATATAGGCATATCCTACGCCTAGTGTGGCTTCACATCCCCAGCGTTTGCCGAGAATCCAATGATATCCGTAGCTGATGCCACCCCCGGCCAGCCATCCCTCGTAACGGTGATTCAGTATCTGTTTGTTTTCGATCGTTCCGAACATTTTGCCCGAATTGAATCCCCACGGCAGCATACCCCCAAAATTATATTGGGCGTAATGTGTGGAAAAACCCCAAAATCCCCCGCTGAATCTGGTACAGGTCCAAATTCGGAACTCCGGCTGCACAAGCCAATGCTTCATCTTCCGATTGTCCGAAAAAGTCCAGGGATTAATATTGCCGGAGAGATCGAGCGTGGTACGTTCTCCCAATCCGAACTCCACACCGAAATTCAATGAAGTGGTGGCATCATAAAGCAGATTTGTTTTTAGGGCAAGCTCCTGACCCACGAGTCGGCTCAGGCAAACTCCACATAAGAATACAAGTAACAATAATTTTTTCATCATTTTATTCTAAAAATGCACCGCTGTCTCTATATATAATAAAAAGAAAGTTATTAAATGAAAAACGTGATTTTCAAATACAATTTTAAAAAAAAGACAATTAAACTGATATATTAATAATCCCCACAAAAAATTATGTTTTAACGAAATAAAACCTTATCCGGAAGCCATAATATAAATGCGTTTCGGGACAAAAGTATGATTATCTTTGTTTTACCAAATACCAGAAAATGAAAAATGGGGATTTTTTCCACAATTTTCTTTGACTCCCTTGTAGCTACCCTTTAGTAATTCTTTGAGAGATACACTTACACAGCCTCTAATCTTAGATAAAATTAGCTAATAACTTGGAGCAGTAATAACCCGAAAATTTTCACAAAGTTCATTATTTTATAAAAACGTGACATAAATTTAATACTACATAGATACCACACCTATTATCAGCCGTTAAATATATTAAATAAAAATCTATATATCAATACAATAAAAAATCATACATCCTGCTTCCCTTACGATCTTCCGTAAACAAAAACATCTTTTTCTTTCTTTCAGGTTAGAATACAAAGTCGCTAAAAGTTATAAAAAAGGGTAAAAATTAAATTTTGGTATGATGGACAATAATATTATTTTTGTGTTCAACAGATATAGTTATAAGTTCTGTTTGTCGTAAAGTCAGAATAAATACACAATTCTATTACAACTAAAGCACTGATTTAATGAAACATTCTCTGCTCTTTTATTTGTTATTGTTATTTGCAACCGGTCTAAAAGCCCGTCCCGTCCATCCGGACAAAATAAAAGAAACAGACAGCTTACTTTCCATCGTGTTTGCGGAATTATCCAATGTAAATCCCACCGGGGCGCTCAAACTGGCCACCGAAGCATTATCGCTGAGCAGGGATTTGAACTACTCTAAAGGAAAAGCCATGTCCTTTTTTTACATAGGACAGATCTTTAATTATCTGGGTAAGTATGAAAAATCAATGGAATACCTGTCGCTTTCGGAACAGGAGGAATACAGCAAAGACGACGTTATAATGCTGTCGGAGGTGAGCAGGGTAAAAGGGCAGGTATATTACCTGCTGGGCCTGGGCAAGGCATCGTTCAACGAATTCCGGACTGCGCACAACTATGCTGTCAGGATAAAGGATAGGGAGAAGAGGAATCGTTATACCAGTCTGGCTTACGAAAACCTGAGTATAGCCTACAACATAATAAAGGATATGCCGGACTCATCGTTGTATTATATGGAAAAAAATGAACAGCTACTGGCAACAACGGACGAAAGCCTTACATTCAAAAATAAGATCAACCTTTATAGCCTCTACGGCCAACACTACACCGCGCGGCAACAATATGACACGGCCGTGTATTATTTCAATAAGGCTCTCTCGCTCATCTCAGGATACAATTATCCCTATTCCTCGTGGCTCTATGCCCGATGGGGTGACATGCACCTGCAGAAGGGCGACAGCGACTCCGCGATGATCTTTTATCGGAAAGGACTGGAAAATATAGAGAAAACTAACCTGAGAAATGAACTACCGCCGCTTTATCAGAAAATATCGGATATCTATTCCGAACAGGGGGTAGAAGACTCAGCAAGGTTGTACCGGGAAAAATATATTCAGTTAGACGCAGAACAGACCGGTTCAATAATTATGGCGACCGAGGAGGCTCTCGCAATCCTTCTGCGGGAGGAACGGAAACTGTCTCTCGGGAAACTACAGAAGTTCGCCTTATTGTCAGTCGGCCTTTTTATCACCCTCTCGTCGGCCTTTATCGTTATCTACCGGCAATCGGTAAAAAACAGAAAGAAGATGCTGAGTAAAAAGGAAAACGAGGTTTCGGAACTGAAACAAAAGTTGAATGACGCTTTTGAAGAGGTGTTCGAACTGGCCAGGAAGAACGACTCTGCCTTTCTCCCCCGATTCAGGGAAGTATATCCCGAGTTCATCAAAAACCTTTTCAGGCAACATCCCGATATAATCACGTCCGAGCTGCAACTGTGTGCGATGATATTCCTCAATTTCTCATCAAAGGAGATAGCGGAATATATGTTTATTACGCATCGCTCAGTGCAGACAAGAAAAAGCAGGCTGAGGAAAAAACTGGGTATCCCGGGTGAGGTAGATCTTTACCGGTATTTCAAATCTATTTCATACATCTGAACCCCCAAGAGGTTCCCTATACAGGCCATGATGCAGGTAAAATTTCACTTCTTTGTTGACAGGGTCATAAAAAAGGGCGCCCGGTTGGCCGGACACCCTACTTTATGTAAGACTGCGGGTATACAATTCTAATAATCACGTTTCGGCATAAAGTTCCAATACTCCATGTTGGTGATGATTTCCACCGTAACCTTACGGTCCCCTTCGCGTACGATATGCGATTCGCCAACCGGAGCGTAAGATATTTTCTTGCCCACGCCTCGCGATTTCATCATATCGGACGGAACTCCGCGTGATTCCAACGCTTCTATAACGGCTGCCGCACGCCTTCTCGACAATCCGATATTGTATTCGGCGCTACCCCGTACGTCAGTATAACCGGTGATCAGATATTTCCTGCCGGGATCGGCTTTCATGATACCGGCAATCTTATCCAGCACTTCTTCGCTCACCGGACGGATATCGGACCTGTCGAACTCGAAGTAGATGTTGTTGAACAGCTCGCAGATTTCCGCAGATGGTTTTTCGGTAACTGCTGCCGGTATTTCCACGATCTTTTCTATCGTTACCGGCGGGGCCTGCACGATTTTCTCCACTTCCACATACTGCACAGTGGGGACCCTTTTCTTGGATCTTCCGCCCATCCGCCAGATCAGCCTTACCGTTCCCTGGAGGGAGTTGGCTACATCCTTGTGCGGCATCAGCAGATAGTCGCCCTGCAGACCGATCCCGAAGCGGTCGTTCAGCCATGTGTTCATCCCCACACCCAGCGAAACGGGGATCAACTCATTCCGGTCGGTGCCGTCTTTGTTATAAAGGTTTTCCAGTACCCACGACATTTCTTCGGGCAAATCGCCCTCCGCCCCCCGGTATTTCATATCGAAGTTCTTTTTCATATAGCTTACTCCCACACGGAAAAAAGGATCGATATACTTGGAGTCGAAATATTCACCCAAACGCCACTGCAAACCGGGTCCCACCATATAGAGTGTCCTCAGTTTATCCGCCCCGTCAATATACTGTTCGGTAAAACCGACCGTTCCCTGCAAATCGAGATAAAAATAGGGGCTCAACTCGCGGGCAATGTACAAATTAGGACCAATCACACTGTGGCGTAGTTGCAGGCCAAGCTGATAGTTATCGGCCGATTTTTGGAAGTTCGTAAAATCCATCCGGCTGAACTGAAAGACAGATGCGCCGATGCCGACTTCCCAGGCACGCTTTACCTTACTTTCCGTAACCAACTCTCCCACAGCGGAATCCTGCGCCCCCGAAGGTGCAAACAGGCAGAGGAAGCCGCATAAAAAGACAGATAATATATTATTTCTCTTCATAGTGATTCTATTTAGAACGCGATTATAATTTCAGCAGATAATTGCCGCCAACCTCCACAATTCTGTCCACGCTTCCGTAACCCTCCATCTCCGCCCTTACAAGGATCGTATACGCGGAGTATGTCCTTGGTATATCGGAAGTGGAGTATGTACCGGCAGGGCTTTCTGTCAACACCACAAAATTATTATGATTAAAGGCATCCATCGCCGTGACGGTCATACCGGGGGTTCCCTTCAAGGTGAGCAAAAGGAAGTGATCATCTACAATGGAGAGGGTCCACTCCTCCACTTCCACGGGTGTCAAGCCCGGCGTCTCATGGCAAAAACATTTGAACAACTCGTCCATAAATTCTCTAATAGTCTTGTTCCCATTGCCCGGCAGGGTTTTCCAAAATTCAAACAACGCGAATACGTCGCCGCCCTGCAACCAGACCAGAAAGTCTTCCCAGGTATTACCGCCGGTATATTCGGAACTGTCTTTATTGGTCATCTCTCCCTTATCTACAGCTTCTTTCCATAGCTCATAGGCCGATTTTCCGTTCACCCCGTCAATGCCGTCTTCTCCTTTCAACGAGTTAAAGAAATCCTCAATAGGAGTATTGGGGTCTTTTTCGTTCACCTCTATCCACAGCTCGAAAGCTGACTTTCCGGCATCGCCTTTGTCTCCCTTATCACCTTTAGGCCCTTGCGGGAGCACTATCTCCAAATTGTTTTCGCAACTCAGCATGAATAACGCCATGACGATAAAGCCGAATAACATTCTAAAATGATTCTTCTTCATAGAAAATTTAATTTGATTTAAAACAAAATACAATAAAACAACAGTATATAAACCCATGGAGACTATACAGTTCCATTTTGGGAAAGATTTTTTGCCGTGATTATTTTTTCACTTTCCCCGGTTCCACCTTGCCGGATTTTTCACCTCAATGGGTACCCCTGCCGGGAGGGGAAATGAGAGCATCCGCTGAATAACCGCGTAGACATTTGTTGACTCACTTACCAAAAAAATTACAAAATTCTCCTCGAAAGAGAAGAAAAAGTTGAATGCCGATGTAAATTTTATAGGACTCTATCAGCCCTGATAAGCAAATTAAAGACATTTTTATATACAAAACAGACACCTTCCGGCGCGTAATTATCTTTGTATTTACTCAGGCCTCAACTAGTTGAAGCGTTTGCACTACTGCAATGTGATCGTTTTTAGTCCTTCCTGTTGAAATAGGTGAGTCTCTGGCGGATGAACATGAAATGATCACACACTTTTAGTATGTTTGAAATAAATTGTCTTACTTATCCTGTAAATGACAACAGATACGGGTGGTCGTAAGCCGTGATTTTTATTTTTCTTAACAATAGCCAAATTACATCGCTTGCACCTCAGCTATTCTTAACTAAATTAGTTAAGTGCAACAAATATATGTCGATCGTATCGTTTTCCAAGAATATTTTTGCTTACATAACATTACAGCTTATGAGGGCAATCAGCGAGAATTGATTGCGAGATTAGCTTTGAATGAATTTCATGTTTAAAATAGTTTAAATACTCTCCTTCTCTGCCGGAATGGCATTTACTCCGTAAAATGCGAATTTAATAATGAATGGAGAAAATAATAACGAAAATGGAACAAGATCAAGTATGAGATACAGAAGGAGAACATTTCCCCACAGCAGGGTATAATGTTCTCCTTCCTGGCTTTTATTTAACCTGATTAATCCAGCTCCTTTATTTTGATATTCTGGAACCATACCTCATCACCATGGTCCTGCAGAAGGAGCAGCCCTTCCCCGGCATTGCCGAAATCGGGCCAGTCCTTGTATTTGCTGAAATTTACCAATGCTTTCCACATCTGGTTGTTCCGCTCGTACTCGACGATCTTCACACCGTTGAGCCAATGTTCCACATGGTTTCCCCTGACGACCACCATAGCGGTGTTGAAAAATCCGCCGCGGAAAGGCTTATCCTTGGGAGCAGGGATCAGATCGTAGAGCGAACCCAACGTCCGGTTACCTTCAACACCCAGTTTCGCGTCGGGGTGCTTTTTGTCGTCCAGTATCTGGAATTCGCACCCGATAGCCGACCCTTCCCCTTTATTCAGGTTGGTATCCACAAAATATTTGATACCGCTGTTGGCGCCTTCGGTAATTTTGAAATCCACTTTCAACATAAAGTTCCTGTAGGGACGGATAGTGACGATATCGCCTCCGTTGGTGGATTCGCCGCCATCGCTTTTTTGCACTTTCAGTATACCGTTCTCAATGGACCATCCTTTTTCGGGGAAATGATCCGATTTGGCGCCGCGCCATCCTTCGGTGGTCTTGCCGTCCCACAGCAATTTCCAGCCCTGTGCGGCTTCGCGCTCCGAAAGGGTGTTAGCAATAGTATTGACCTGCTTAACCTTACTATTTTCGGGAGTTTTAAACCGCTCCACACCTTCCGTAAGGATACGGATATTGCGCCAGGAAACGGTCTTCCCTTCCAGATCGGCGTTACCGATAGCGTGTACCTGCAGCGCAATGAAGCCCGATAGCGTGGTGTTATCCAGCAGGTCGGCACAAGGTATGCCGTTTACCCAGGTACGGATGGAACTCCCGATCGCTTCGATGCGGGCTTTGTTCCACTCTCCGCTTTTGAATGCTTTCTGCCCTTCGGGGTTGTAGTTCATTGGGTAGAGCCATCCCCGGCGCGCTTCATCGTAGATACCTCCCGTCCATGCCCTGCCGGAGGGATCGATCTCAAACTGGTAGCCGTGTACACGACCATTCATATAGTTCTTCAGACTGTTACTGCGGAACTGGACGCCGGAATTCAACCCGTCGTCTACCCTGAACTCAAATTCCAGAATAAAATCGCTGTACGTTTTTTTGGTCGCCAGAAAGGTATTGGGGGTATTCATCCTGGAAATACCGATAATGGTGTTATCCTGCACTTTGTATTCGGCCGTACCATTCAATTTTTCCCATCCCCCGAGGTTACGGCCGTTGAACAGGTTCTCCCATTTCGGCTCCTGCGACCATGCCGAAACGGTTACTATCACTGCTAAAACTGTGAGTCCTATTTTTTTTATCATAACTAAATTAATATGCCAATGAATTAATATGCCAATGTGCTAATTCTGTTGAAATCAGAACTGAGAACATGGACCCAAGAAGTGGAAAGTTGAGAAGTGAAGAAGTCTTGATTCTTGATTCCGAAAGTCTCTGCTCTTTATTCTTTACTCTTTTAATCAAACTACATAAAAATCTTCCCAACCTTTTCGTGGTGGTTCGCCGGTGAGGTAAGCATCAGCAAAAGCATCGTTGGTGACCCGTCTGGTTTCACGGTCGAACACGATCTTCCGGTTGAGTTTCTGTGCAGCCACACCCAGGCAGAACACCTGACTTAACGGAGCGGATATTTCAAACGGAGAGCGGGTTTTCTCCTTTCCCTGGCAGGCCAGCAGGAAGTTGGCAAAATGGGTGGAGGGACTCGCCGGCACTTGGGGAAGATCTTTTTCCATCGCTTTCGCTTTCTCTTCGGGGATAATGCTCAGCGTGCTACCGTGTGATCCTCCCTTGAAAGTCAGCTCCTTGCTATAGATCTCTTTGCCCGGGTTCAGCTTGGCCGGTTGTATCTGTCCGCCGGCTACCGTAGGAATATTGGGGTCGAGTTCGGATACGCCATATCCTTCAGGGACGGACGGGATATTGTCAAGCCCGTCATACCAGGTAATAACCAGTGGCGGCATATTGCCCCGCTTAGGGAATTTGAACTCTATGGTACTCGACATCGGGAAGAAATAGTCGTTATGACCGCTCAGCTTCAACGGCGTAACTTCTTCCGGCAGGCCCAGGTCGAGGAATTCGTGCACTGTGTCGAGAATGTGCGCTCCCCAGTCGCCCAGGGCTCCCATTCCGAAATCGTACCAGCAGCGCCACTGCCCGTAATGGAAATCTTTATTGTAGTCGTGGTACCGCTGTGCCATCAACCATGTATCCCAGTCCAATGTTTCGGGGATAGGTTCGGCGGCGGGAAACTTTTTGATGCCCGTATCCCAGCCGTGCCAGCGGCGCGCATTATTCATGTGCGCCGTGACGGCCGTCACATCTTTGATAATACCGGCTTCTTTCCAGGCTTTGAACTGGAAATAGTTGGCATCCGAATGGCCCTGGTTACCCATCTGGGTGACTACCTTCGGATATTTCTTTGCTGCTTTCAGGAGCAGTTCCGATTCGTGGAAAGTGCGCGTCAGTGGCTTTTCCACGTAGACATGTTTACCTTCGGCCATCGACATCATCACTACGGGAAAATGGGCGAAGTCGGGTGTGGCGATAGCTACCGCTTCAATCTCATTGCCCATCTTATCGAACATCTCCCTGAAATCCTTGAACCGTTTTGCGTTCGGGAACTTGTCGAGTGCCTTCTTTGTATGGTCGGCTCCCAGATCCACGTCACAAAGAGCGACCACATTGGCCAGTCCCGTCTTGTCAAAATCATTGATGATCTCCCATCCCCTGTTTCCGATACCGATGTGGGCCAGATTCACTTTTTTATTGGCGCCCACAACCCTGTTGTAGCTTGCGGCATTCATTTTAGTCGATATGCCGCCCATAGCCAGCCCGGCTGACGCCAGAGCTGCGTTTCTGATAAATTCTCTTCTTGTTGACATGATATATAATAAAATAATGAACTTTGTCTATGCAAGCCGGTCTTTGTGTGCCCACAGACCTAGCGCGGGACTTGAAATATAATAAACTTCCTCGCCGTCGGAGAGGGTGTTGAAACCCTCTTTCAGACGCAAGGGATCATATTTCCGCATGATTTCATCGATATCGCCCCACTGGAAACCGACACTCTCGATCTCTTCACGGGTGAGGTTTTCCGGCCCTTTTCCGGGACAGTAGGTGACGGAAAATCTTCCTTCGGAAGATCCGTGGATAAGATGCGCCGCCGCTCCCAGATTATCCCTGAGTTCCTGATTCTCGGACACCGCTTTCAAGGTGTGGGGCGTACCGAAATAACCATATTTACGGATCAGTGAATCGATCGTTCTATCTTCCCCGAACTCTTTCAATGCCGGAGCCAGTACGATCAGTTCGCCTCCGTCGGCAATAGCCATCCGTGTACGGTAAACCGACTTATTCCCCAGCCACGTACTTTTAAATTCCGTGGGATCGAGCCATACAACCACTTTTTTCAATGGTTTCCTGACCATCACGAAGTTGACCTCCAGAGAAAGTTTAGCGGCGCGGTCGAACACCTCCGGGTCGTCCCCCACGAACAGCCCGTAGGTATGCTGCTGTCCATCCGCATTCACTCCTACCACTGTCAGAACATAGACAATAGGCAGTTCTTTTAAATATTTTTCAGTAGCATAGTTAAAAACACGCCTTACAGGCGTATCGGCTTTCCCCATCATCCGCTCCATACCGTAAACGGCTCCGATATAATGACTTTTATGGATCCCTTCGCTACCTCCGGTCCCCACAAGGATATTCTTATTATAGTTGGCCATACCCACCACTTCGTGAGGCACCACCTGCCCGACAGAGAGGATCAGGTCGAAACCGCCTTCTACCAACAGTTTATTCACTTGCGCCGGCCAGGAAAAATCGACCTTTCCTTCCGAGATGTCGCGTATATACTCCGTCGGCACCTCGCCCAACGTGATCACATCGTTCCGCCAGTCGTGGTCGCGAAAAAGCGTTTTCGGGGTTTTCCCAAACATATGGTCGATCTGCCGGGCCGTCATGGGGGTGTGCGTACCCAGCGCAGGAAGGATATCGGTGAGCTTTTCCCCGTAATACTCCCATGCGAGCTCGGTAAGTTCACCGGCGCGGCTGGGTAAACGGGTATAATCGGGCGGAACGGCAAGCACTTTCCGCCGTTCACCCAGTTTTCCCAATGCTTCATGCAGTCCTCTCCTCAGATCATCATGTGAAAGATTAGTCCCCGGAGAGCCATTTTCGTAATATATCATCCTTTTAAAACTAAAAGTGAAAAACTAAAAATCACCAATTATTTCATTAGTTTCATTGGTACATTAGTCTCATTGGCACATTAGTCTCATTGGCACATTAATAATCACCTTCCCACATCAAACATCGTAAGTGGTAGAAGCCGTATTACCGCCGCGCCCCGTCCAGTCGGTATGGAAGAACTCACCGCGCGGCTTGTCAACCCGCTCATATTGGTGTGCTCCGAAATAGTCGCGTTGCGCCTGCAGGAGGTTTGCCGGCAGACGCGCACTCCGGAACCCGTCGAAGTAACCCAATGCCGAGGTAAGAGCCGGTACGGGAATCCCATTCTGGATCGCCGTGGCGCAAACTCTACGCCAGCTTTCCTCCGCCGACAGTACCGCTTCTTTGAAGAAGGAGTCGAACAACAGGTTTTCCAGTGAAGGATCGTTATCGAATGCCTTTTTGATATCTCCCAGGAAACGGGAACGGATGATGCAACCGCCGCGCCACATCAGGGCGATACCTCCATAATTCAGATTCCATCCATACTCTTTGGCGGCCTCCATCATCAAGTCATAGCCCTGGGCATAGGAGATGATCTTGGCGCCGTAGAGCGCCTTTTCCAGGTCATCGACAAACTGCTTCTTGTCTCCTTTAAAATCCGATTTTTTCCCTGAGATCACTTCTGATGCTTTTACCCTTAACTCTTTCTGGGCCGAGAGGCAACGTGAGAAGACCGATTCGCCGATCAACGTGAGTGGAATGCCCAGGTCGAGCGCCGTCACGGCTGTCCATTTACCGGTACCTTTCTGACCGGCCGTATCGAGGATGTTCTCCACTAACGGACTTCCATCCTCATCCTTATAAGCCATAATATCGGCCGTGATCTCTATCAGGTAGGAATCCAGCACCCCGCTGTTCCACCTCTTGAATACTTCATGCTGCTCAAACGCATCCATACCGAGCAATTCTTTCATCAGATGATACGCTTCGTTGATGATCTGCATATCGCCATACTCAATACCGTTATGCACCATCTTCACGAAGTGGCCGGCACCATTCTCTCCCACCCAATCGCAACAGGGAACACCTCCATCTACTTTGGCGGCAACGGCCTGGAATATCTCTTTCACATGGGGCCATGCTTCCGGAGAACCGCCAGGCATCATGGAAGGCCCTTTCAGGGCTCCCTCTTCACCGCCGGAAACACCTGTCCCAACATACAGCAACCCTTTGCTCTCCACATATTTGGTTCTGCGGATGGTATCGGGAAAATGGCTGTTCCCCCCGTCAATGATAATATCCCCGGGCTCAAGCAGGGGAATGAGCTGTTCGATAAAATCGTCCACGGGCTTACCCGCTTTTACCAGCATCATCACTTTGCGGGGCCTTTCTAGGGATGTCACCAACTCCTCTAAAGAGTGCGTACCGATAAAATTTTTGCCTTTCCCCCGTCCGTTGACAAATGCATCTACTTTGTCGACAGTACGGTTGAACACGGCTACCGTGTAGCCTTTGCTTTCCATGTTTAAGACCAGATTTTCACCCATCACGGCCAATCCGATCAATCCGATATCTGCTTTTTGTTGCATTGTTATATGATTATATTATTTTAGAATAAAGAACTACTTGATTTGCAAATTAGTCGATTTACTCATTAGCAGATTAACTAATCAGCACCTCATTCTTTTCCACCTTTCCACTTGATCACCTTACCTCACCACTCTCGCATTACCTTTCCAGATACTCCATATCATCTCCTCATCGGCCGGCTGGGCGTAATCCGTGAGGAACGTAGTTGCCAACGCGCCGCTCGCCCAAGCAAACCGCACCCAGTTTTCGGGCTCCATCCCTTTCAGGATGCTATAGAGTAATCCGCCGACGAAACCGTCGCCACCGCCGATACGGTCTATTACGTTGATCCTGCGTAAAGGAGCTTCGTGCCAGTTCCCGTTTTCATAAACAATGGCACCCCAGAGATGTTCATTGGCGCTGACCACTTCACGGAGCGTATTGGCAAAGACCGAAACATGGGGGAAAGCTTTCTTCGCATTCAGGATCATACCTTTGAAAGCATCCAGCGTTCCTCCGATGTTTTCACCTCCTGCTTTCGGCCCTTCGATACCGAGACAAAGCTGAAAATCCTCTTCATTGCCGATAAGGATATCGGAAAGGGAGGCGATCTCGGTAAAAGCCTCTTTCAGTGCTGACTCCCTTCCTTTCCAGAATGTAGCCCGATAATTCAGGTCGAAGGAAATAAGCGTGCCATGCTTTTTGGCATAACGGGCTATTTCGAGACAGAAGTTGCTTGTATCAGGAGAAAGCGCCGCGATGAGGCCGGAAAGATGTACGATCTGCACGCCCTCTTTACCGAAGATCCGTTCCAGATCAAAATCTTCCACATTCAAGGTTTTTCCCACCTCACCCGCGCGGTCGTTCTGTACCCGCGGACCCCGCAGTCCGAAACCGCTGTCGGCGATATTGAACTGATGCCGGTATCCCCAGGGATCGCCCTGTGGCACTTCCGGTCCCTCATATTCCATATTTCGTGCCCTGAGATCGGCTTTAATAAAAGCGGCGATCGGGCTGTTTTTCACAAAGGTAGTGAGTACCTTCACGGGAAGTCCCAGGTAGGACGAGATACTCGCCACATTGGTCTCGGCGCTGGTCGCCTGCATCCGAAAAAGGTTGGTACTCTGCACCGGCTGTGCATCTACCGGCGTAATGCGCACTCCCATACTGGTAGGTACTACCAATGAATATTTAAACTCTTTTTTTAATGCTACAGACATATATTAATGTGTTAATTCTTCAATGTACCAATATGCCAAATGAATAACCGGTAATTAACTATTTCCCAAATCCCGGATCAGACATCCAAAGTCTTGAATCTTGGTTCTTGGCTCTCGCATCTATATACTAAACGCATCAAAACCTCCGTCTACGATCGCTACCGTTCCGGTCACGAACTTGGACGCGTCGCTTACCAGATAATGGAGTGTGCCCAGCAACTCTTCGGGAGCTCCGAATCGGCGGAAAGGGGTATGTGCTATAATGGTATTACCCCGGGCGGAATAAGACCCGTCGGGATTGGTGAGCAGCGCCCTGTTTTGCTCCGTGATAAAAAAGCCGGGACACAACGCGTTGACACGGAAATCTTCCCCGAATTTAATGGCCATTTCTCCTGCCATATATTGGGTAAAGTTGGTCACTGCCGCTTTGGCCGCTCCATATCCTGCGACACGTGTCAGTGGGCGTAATGCCGATGCGGAGGAGATATTCACTATATTTCCCTTTTTTTCCCTGACCATATATTCGGCAAAAACCAGCGTGGGGACAACCGTTCCCATCAGATTCAGATCGACCACCTTCCGGAAATCATCCGCTTTTAGATCAAAGATGGTACTGTCAGGGCCGATGGTCGCACCCGGCATATTTCCGCCCGCGCCGTTGATCAACACATCAATTCTCCCGTATTGCTCCGCGATCTCTTCGGCATTTCGCTTCAGGACAGACTCATCGGTCACATCAGTCCGGAGGAACAGAGCATCCCCTCCGGCAGTTTTTACTTTTTGCACCAGTTCATCCCCTTTTTCCTTGTTTCGCGCCAGCACCGCCACTTTCGCACCGTGCTTCGCCAGATACTCCACCATCGAGGAACCCAGTACTCCGGTTCCACCCGTGATAACAATCACTTTTCCTCTAATATCAAATAATTCGTACATAGTTTATTGATTTAATGACCGGACAAAAATAAGCCGACCGTTTTACTTTTTATTCATTTTTATCGTAAAAAACTCTTCCAAAAACGAAAGTCGGCATCTCAACCCCGGAAATTTTGTTCCACCTTACATATTAAACAACCTTCTCAAATGCCTGTCATAAATATTCTCCTCCACGCCCGAAGCAATCACATCGGCATATCCAAACCGCCTTCTTCATTCGCTTTCATGATAGCGCTCAACTGCGCTTTCCCCTGATGAGTGAAACGGCCCTCTACTCCGGTACTGTATTTTTCTAATTTCATCATTTTATCCTTAAAAATTAAAAAAATCTTTCGCGTTTTTATAGGATATATTTTCTACCATCTTTCCAAGGAAGTCCATCTCCGAAGCAGGCAACAGGCCCTGTTCAACATCATTCCCGATAAGATTGCACAAGATCCGGCGGAAATACTCATGGCGGGGATAGGAGAGGAAACTGCGCGAATCGGTAAGCATCCCCACGAAGCGGCTCAACAGTCCGAGATTGGAAAGAGAGTTCATCTGCGCTTCCATACCGGTCTTTTGGTCGAGGAACCACCATCCGGAACCGAACTGCATTTTTCCGGCGACCGACCCGTCCTGGAAATTCCCGATCATGGTGGCTATCATGTCGTTATCCCCGGGATTCAGATTGTAGATAATGGTTTTGGCCAATCTGTTGTCTTTATCCAACTGGTCGAAGAAACGGCTCATCGCTTTTGCTACGGTAAAATCGCCGATTGAATCGAACCCCGTATCCGGGCCGAGGTGTCTGAACAACCTCGTGTTGTTATTGCGAATAGCGCCATAATGGAATTGTTGCGTCCATCCTTTCTCCCAATCCATCACGGCTCCCTCATATAACATGGCCGATTTGAATTTCAAAATCTCCTCTTCCTTCAATTCCTTCCCGTCATATACCGTATTAAAGATCTGTTCAATCTCGGATTGCGTATAAGATTCCGCATAAAACTCCTCGATACCGTGGTCGGAAAGTTTGCATCCGACACCGGCAAAAAAGTCGTGCCGTTTACGGAGCGCTTCGATCAGGCCGCTGAACCGGTTGATGTTCACACCCGCCACCTCGGATAATTTCTCCAGATATGCACGGTACTCTTGCGGATTTTTCACCGCCATAGCTTTATCGGGACGCCATGTGGGAAGCACCTTGATGCCGAACCCCTCCTCTTTCAACGCAATATGATGTTCCAGGTTATCTACGGGATCATCAGTGGTGCAAACCACTTCCACAGAGAATTTTTTCATCAGTCCCCGGGCGGAGAACTCCGGCGTACGAAGCTTATCGGTACATATATTATATATTTCTTCCGCTGTTTCCGGCTTCAGCAGTTTATCCACGCCAAAAGCAGTCTTTAATTCCAAATGGGTCCAGTGGTACAATGGGTTTCGCATGGTATAGGGTACCGTTTCCGCCCATTTTTCAAACTTTTCCCAGTCGGAGGTATCTTTACCGGTACAGTATTTCTCGTCCACGCCGTTGGTACGCATGGCGCGCCACTTGTAATGATCGCCTTCAAGCCATATCTGCCCCAGATTATCGAAGACATGGTTATTTGCTATGTATTCAGGATTCAGATGACAATGGTAGTCAATAATAGGCTGCATTTTTGCATGTTCATGATACAACTCTTTCGCCGTGTCTGTCTGTAGCAAAAAGTCTTGATGTATAAAACTTCCCATATTATATAATATTAAAAAATAAATATTCCTTCCCCGCTCCGGCAAATACTGTTTTCGTACACAATCGATCCCCAAAGTTACATATTTTATCTTATTTACATCCGAAAAAAATTAATTTTTGAATTATTTTATGCCGATATTTTTGAGATATTCCCTCACCACTTAGGTCTTACCGGTCCGATTCGCATCCCCATCCGGGCATTTCACGCCGGTTGTCCGGCTTCTTGCCCTGGCGCAAGCCGGAAAACAAAAAAACAGCCAGATACAGCGAATACAATAATTCCGGAACGGGAAGTGATACGGCACAGCGGGTGAAATGGATGAAAATACTGACCCTGAAAGAAAGGCAAAGAATCATCCCCAAGAATGTGAGGAGGAAATTTTACGAAAAAAGCCGATTGCCATTTTGTGAAGAGAAATTTTAAATTCTATTTTGACGGACAGAAAATTAATCTTAATTTTGTGCAAGTACACAGATCGATGGATAAACAGAATAAGGACAAATATGAAAACAAATTATCAGTTACGTTATGCAGCGCACCCCGAAGATGCGAGATCTTATGATACGCAGCGTTTACGAAAAGATTTTCTTATAGAAAAAATATTCGAAGCTGATGAGGTAAACATGGTCTATTCCCTGTATGACCGCATGATCGTGGGGGGTGCGATGCCCGTAAACGAGCCGTTGCACCTGGAAGCGATAGACCCGCTGAAACAACCGGTCTTTCTGTGCCGCCGTGAACTGGGTATCTTTAACGTGGGCGGCAAAGGAAAAGTAAAGGTGGGAGAGACTGTTTTTGAGCTCGATTACAAAGAGGCGCTCTATCTCGGTTCCGGTGAACGGGAAGTCTATTTCGAGAGCGACGATGCCGCCAAACCGGCGAAGTTTTACTTCAACTCGGCTACGGCCCATCGCAATTACCCCGATAAGAAAGTGACCAAGGCAGATGCTGTAGTAGCTGAGATGGGATCCCTGGAATCGTCCAATCACAGAAATATCAATAAGATGATCGTGAACCAGGTGTTGCCTACCTGCCAGTTGCAGATGGGAATGACCGAACTGGCTCCCGGAAGCGTGTGGAATACCATGCCGGCACATATCCACAGCCGCAGGATGGAAGCCTATTTCTATTTTGAAGTGCCCGAAGACCAGGCTGTATGCCACTTTATGGGTGAGCCTACAGAAACGCGCCATATCTGGCTGCATAATGAGCAGGCCGCACTCTCACCCGAATGGTCCATCCATGCCGGCGCCGCCACTACGAATTACACCTTTATATGGGGCATGGCGGGAGAGAACCTTGACTACGGGGACCAAGATTTTTCGAAAATAATCGATTTACGATAAAGTAACAACCTGGAATTACACGGACTATTTCCGGGTCATTAATATTGATTAAGGAATAAGAGGACAGATAATCAGAGATCTAAATCTTATTCAATTAAACTCTAATAAAAAAGAAAAGATATGGTCAATTTTTCATTGGAAGGAAAAATAGCGCTGGTCACAGGAGCTTCCTACGGTATCGGATTTGCCATGGCAACTGCTTTTGCAGGTGCCGGGGCCAGGATCGTATTCAACGATATCAATCAGAATCTGGTGGATAAAGGCCTTGCCGCTTATAAGGAAAAAGGGATAGATGCGCACGGCTACATTTGTGATGTGACAAACGAAGAAGAAGTGGATCAATTCATTAGCCGGGTAACGGAAGAGGTGGGGGTGATAGATATCCTGGTAAACAACGCCGGTATCATCAAACGCATACCGATGCACGAGATGAGCGCTGCCGAATTCCGCCAGGTGATCGACATCGACCTGAACGGACCGTTCATCGTTTCTAAGGCAGTCATCCCGCATATGATCAAAAAGGGACACGGAAAAATCATCAATATCTGCTCCATGATGAGTGAGTTGGGACGTGAAACCGTTTCTGCTTACGCAGCGGCTAAAGGCGGATTAAAGATGTTAACAAAAAATATCTGTTCCGAATACGGGGAATACAACATCCAATGTAACGGTATCGGACCGGGATACATCGCCACGCCGCAGACCGCCCCCCTAAGGGAAAGACAGCCCGATGGCTCCCGCCACCCGTTCGACTCTTTCATCATAGCCAAGACACCAGCAGCGCGATGGGGTACACCGGAAGACCTGGCAGGGCCTGCCGTCTTTCTTGCCTCAGATGCTTCCAATTTTGTAAACGGGCATATCCTGTATGTCGATGGCGGCATCCTGGCGTATATCGGGAAGCAACCGTGATATTAAGGTGGTTAAGTGGGAAGGTGAGATTTGACGATGTGATAATTCGGTGATTTAATGATTTCAGATTCTCCACTTCTGACTTCTAATTTCTTAGTTCTAATTTCAAACAGATCAAATACGTTGTATGCAGACAAAATACTACACATTCATATTACTTCTATTGACAGCAATCTTTATCGGATGTAATCCTGCAAAAAAAGAACTGGTCATAGAGGTAAGCAACCCAAGTTCAATAGAGAGGATAAATGAAATGGTGGAGGTCGCCTGGGAAACGGTGCAACAAAAACTCCCGCTTTCCGCAGGGCAAACGATCATCGTAACGGGTGACGACGGGCAACAACTCCCTTACCAGTTTGTAACCAACGGCACAGGAAAAGTGGAAGCACTTATCTTCCCGGCCTCCCCGGGCGCAGGGCAAACAGCCCTCTACCGCATAGCGGCAGGTGAACCCGATGATTTTGAATCCCTCGTCTACGGGCGATTGGTACCCGAAAGGAAGGACGACTTCGCCTGGGAAAACAACCGTACCGCCTTCAGGGTGTACGGGCCCGCCCTGAAAGCGACCGGAGAGATCAGTAACGGAATGGATTTCTGGGCCAAGAAAACCGAATCGTTGATCATCGACAAATGGTATAAGGACGACCTGTCGGGCATAGCTTCTTACCACAAGGACCACGGCGAAGGGTTGGATTTTTACAAGGTGGGAAGGACACTCGGTTTGGGGATGACAGCTCCCGTTCATAACGATACGCTCTGCCTGGGCGATAATTTCGTCACTGCGGAAATCCTTGATAACGGGCCGCTCCGCATTACTTTCAAACTCACCTATGCTCCTTATAAAGCAGGAGAGCATGAAATAACAGAAACACGCATTATCTCTTTAGATGCTTATACCCTTTTCAATAAAGTGACCAATATCTTCGAGGGGGATACCGACAAGCTGACTGTCGCTACCGGGATCGTGATGCCGGAAAAGGATCCCCTGGAAAATGCCGGAAGGACCACTTTCGGCGTGAACAACGGTATTATCGCCTATGAAACTCCGGCTGATGATGCCAACGGCGTTATCTATACCGCCGCGCTCCATCCGGACGGATTCGCGACCATCAAGGTCTCGAACGGACATTATCTGGGCCTGAACAGTTACCAACCCGGCACTTCATATACCTGTTACGCGGGTGGAGGCTGGAGCAAAGCCGGTTTCGGCAGCTTTGAAGAATGGACACAGTTTGTGAAAGAAGAGAAAGAAAAGATAGATCAACCCCTAATCATTCAGATAAACTAAGATGCAAAAAGTGGTAACTTTCGGCGAGATCATGCTGCGTCTTGCCACACCGGATTATAAAAGATTTATCCAATCGGATCATCTTACCGCCACCTTTGGCGGAGGTGAAGCCAACGTAGCTGTTTCGCTGGCAAATTACGGCATTCCCGTGGAATTTGTCACCCGCCTGCCGGATAACGATATAGCCGGATGGTGTATCTCCGATCTCAGAAAAATGAATGTCGGTACGGAACATATTCTGCGCGGCGGCGAACGGGTAGGTATCTACTACCTCGAAACCGGCGCCGTGGCCCGCCCCTCGAAAGTAGTATACGACCGGGCACATTCCTCTATTGCAGAAGTGGAAAAGGGAACGTTCGACTGGAAAGAAATACTCAAAGACGCTTCATGGTTCCACTGGACAGGGATCACCCCCGCCCTTTCGCAGGGGGCCGCCGACGCCTGCCTGGAAGCCATCCGGACCGCAAATGAACTGGGAGTGATCGTTTCGTGCGACCTCAACTACCGGAAAAATCTCTGGAAATACGGCAAAAAGGCCTCGGAGATCATGCCCGGACTGGTGGAAGGCTGCGACATCATCCTTGGCAATGAGGAAGATGCCGAAAAAGTGTTCGGCATCAAACCGGAAGGATTCGAGGTGGACCAAACTGCGGGAGAGGTGGATGCAGGGGAATTCGAATCGGTCTGCAAACAGCTTATGCAGAAATTCCCGCGCGCAAAGAAGGTAATTATCACATTACGCGGTTCCATCAACGCAAACCACAATACCTGGGGCGGATGCCTCTACTCCGACAAACTCTATCAATCCAAAAGGTACGACATAACCCATATCGTGGACAGAGTGGGTGGCGGTGATTCCTTTATGGGGGGGCTGATCTACGGATTACTGACCTATACGGGAGACGACCGGAAAGCGCTCGACTTCGCCGTAGCCGCTTCCTGCCTGAAACACACCATCTACGGCGATTTTAACCTGGTGACCGTGCCGGAAGTGGAAGCACTGATGAAAGGCGACGGCTCGGGAAGAGTGGTCAGGTGATGTGATGATTTAACGATTTACGGATGTGATGATTGGGTGATTACTCTGCTTTAATCAGTAAACCAGTTCATTTGCAAATCAAACAGTTCTTTACTCTAAAATATACAGGAATGGCAAAATTTACAAGACTGCAGGTCTATCAGACAATGGTGGATACGGGGATCGTGCCTGTATTCTACCATGCCGATATTGAAGTGGCGAAGAATGTGCTGAAAGCATGTTACGAAGGGGGTATCAGGGCGTTCGAATTCACCAACAGGGGCGATTTTGCCCATGAGGTATTTGCCGGACTGATCAAATGGGCAGACTCAGCATGCCCGGAAATGATATTGGGAATCGGCTCCATAGTAGATGCCCCTACCGCCGCCCTCTATATCCAGTCGGGGGCAAATTTTATTGTAGGCCCGTTGCTGAACCCTGAGATATTCAAAATCTGCAACCGCCGGCAAATAGCTTATTCACCCGGCTGCGCCACGGTTTCCGAGATCGGGTTGGCACAGGAGTCAGGCGCTGAGATCGTAAAGGTGTTTCCCGGCGGCAGTGTGGGCGGCCCCTCGTTCGTGAAAAACATAAAAGGCCCCATGCCCTGGTCCCGGATCATGGTCACAGGCGGGGTGGAACCTACGGAAGAAAACCTTTCGGCATGGTTCCGGGCAGGGGTAACCTGTGTGGGAATGGGATCCAACCTTTTCCCCAAAGAGGTACTGGAAAACGGGGAGTGGCACAAAATCACCGGATTATGCAGGGACAGCTTGTCAATTGTCAAAAAGTATCAGTAGAATAAACACCTGCACACATCATCGGACAGAGCACATTTTTTAAATAAATAATCATCATAAAATCATGAGTAAACTACAGGAAGAAGGAAAAGTAAAAATGACCAATTATCGCTGGACAATCTGTACCATGCTGTTCTTGGCGACTACAGTCAATTATCTGGACAGACAGGTACTTTCGCTTACATGGGCGGACTTTATTGCGCCGGAATTTCACTGGACAAACAGTGATTATGGGACCATCACCGGGTTATTCTCGCTGTTCTATGCGGTCTCCATGCTGTTTGCCGGAAAGTTCGTCGACTGGATTGACACGAAGAAGGGATTTCTCTGGGCGATAGGGATCTGGTCGTTCGGAGCAGTACTGCACGCTTTCTGCGGACTTCTCACTGCAGGCATTACAACAGATGAATGGACGTTCAGTTTTATGGGTGCGCGCGAAGCTATTGCCACGGTAGGAAATATCTCGATGGTCGTAAATGTAAGTGTTACGCTGTTTGTTTTCGCCCGGTTGATCCTGGCGATCGGAGAAGCCGGTAACTTTCCCGCCGCTATCAAAGCCACTGCTGAATATTTTCCAAAAAAAGACAGGGCCTATGCTACCAGTCTTTTCAACTCGGGTGCCCAGATCGGCGCTTTGCTGGCACCGCTGACTATCCCTTTTATCGCCAAGGCGTGGGGTTGGGAGATGGCATTCATCGTGATCGGTGCGATAGGCTTTGTATGGATGGGCTTTTGGGTGTTTATTTATCATAAACCCGAAAAAAACAAAAAAGTAAATGCAGCTGAACTGGCTTATATCAATCAGGACGATGCCGCGGACGCGGCTGCAGGTGCCAGGGAGAAAGATGAAAATGCAGGTAAGAAAGTTTCTTTTAAACAGGCTTTCAAGTATAGACAGACCTGGTCGTTTGCCGTGGGTAAATTCCTTACCGACGGCGTATGGTGGTTTTTGTTGTTCTGGATCCCGGCTTACCTGAGTGCGGTGTACGGACTGGATTCCACGCAAAGCGCACCGCACGTGTTTACGGTATATGCCATCTCAATGATTTCCGTTTTTGCAGCCGGCTATTTCCCCGCCTATTTCATGAACAGGAAAAAGCTGGATCCCTATCAGGGGCGTATGCGGGCGATGCTCCTGTTTGCTTTTTTCCCTGTACTGATCTTACTCGCACAGCCGTTGGGAGGTATATCGGTCTGGATTCCCGTGATCATTATCGGTATCGCAGCGGCAGCACACCAGTCATGGTCGGCAAACATCTTCTCCACCGTGAGTGATATGTTCCCCAAACATGGGGTGGCCACTATTACCGGTATCGGCGGAATGGCAGGCGGTGTGGGTTCTCTGCTTATCAATCAGAGTTCAGGTATCCTGTTCGATCATACCGCCAACACCCACATGAAGTTCATGGGATTCGAAGGTATCGAATCGGGTTATTTCATTGTCTTCTGTATCTGTGCCTTTGCATACCTCATCGGGTGGACCATCATGAAATCCCTTGTTCCAAAATACCAACTCATCACCGATATGTAATTTTCACCGGTTTCGGAATCGGGACGCAGATTTTTTTATGACAAACAGGCTATTCCGTCCCTCCGCCCAATGCATTATACAAATCAACGGTGCATTGCAACCGGGTCAGCTGCTCGCTTATCCGGCTCAAACGAGCCGACAGGTATTCCTGCTGCGCCGTCAGCACGGCCGTATAATCGACTTCGTCGGCCCTTAACAGTTCTTCGGTATATACGACGGACTTCTGCGCAGCGTCGATCTGTTGCTCGCGCAATTCCGTTTTGCGGGTGACACTTTCGTAGGTATATAAAATATCGGAAATCTCTTTTCCGGCATTTAGTACCGTATTCTGAAAAGCAGCCATCGCCTGTAACTGGTCTTCCTCGGCCAAAGCGAGATCCACCTTTAATTGTCCGCGGGCGAATACCGGTTGAGTGAGGCCCGCCACCACGTTCAAAACCAGCTTTTCGAGACTGAACAGATTTGAGAATCCCGAAGATGAATAGCCTACGGATCCCGAACTCAACGTTATGGAGGGATAAAAACCGGCCTGGGCCGCATTCTTCAACTCAAAAGCGACACGGAAGTCCAACTCCGCCTGCTTTACGTCGGGGCGCCGGGCAAGCAGTTGCACCGGCACTCCGGTTTTCAACTGCATCGGCACCGGCTGCGACTCCAGCCGGGAACGCACCACCGGTCCGGGCTTTTTCCCCGACAGCAGATTAATTGTATTCTCCAATTGCCGGATACTGTTTTCGGTATCGATAGCGTTCATTTTCGTTTTCAGTAACAATACCCGGCTTTGCTCTATTGCCGCGGCATTCTGCCGCCCGGCTTCTTTGAGGGCTTCCATCGTTGCGACGCTTTTTTCCAACAACACAACGGTTTCGTTCGTAATAGCCAGTTGCTCGTCGAGCGCCAAAAGCGCATAGTAGGAATCGGCCATATGGGCGATCAGTCCCGATTGGACCATATCCCTATACGCCTGGCTTTTCAGGAACCGGGCATATTGTGCACGTGACTGCCGGTTCAGTTTACCCCAGACATCCACATCCCAGTTCGCACTTATCCCGGCAAAAACATTCTCCGAATTGCGGCTGAAGGCTTTGTTGCCGTCGGAAGCAGCAGCGTGGGTGACTGTCACGCCGACAGACAGATTGGGAAAATAAGCCGCGCGGGTTCTTTTCAATTCGGCTTCCGCCTGGCGGATACTGCTGACAGCGATCTGCAAATCGGCATTATTGAAGAGAGCGGTATCGATAAGACTCACCAAATAGGGATCCGAAAAGAAATTCCGCCACGGGATATCGGCGATCGAGGTAGTGTCGGAAGAGGCCGTTTCCCGGTACAGACCGGCAGTATCCACCACCGGCGAGCGGTACGGATTAAGCATGTTGCAGGAGGATAATCCGAAGAAAACAACACATCCTGTGATCAGTAAAACGGCTTGTCGATTGTTATTTTTCATCTTCACCAAAAATTGTTTCATCATCAACATTGAACAGACCCGACTTGCGGAAGCGATCTTCGAGAGTCTGGAAAAGGATATACAACGAAGGGATCACCAACACGCCCAGGAGCGTTCCTATCAGCATACCGCCGATGGAACTCAGGCCGATGGAGCGATTCCCTACCGCACCGGCACCTGTGGCGAGCATCAAGGGGGTCAACCCCGCAATAAACGCGAAAGAAGTCATCAGGATGGGCCTGAAACGCGCTACGGCTCCTTTTACCGCTGCTTCAACGACATTCATGCCCTGCCGCCGGCGCTGTATGGCATATTCCACGATCAGGATGGCGTTCTTGGCAAGCAACCCAATCAACATGATCAGCGATATCTGCACATAAATACTATTGGTAATCCCCTGATGGATGCCGAACAGCCACAGGAAAATAAACACACCGGCCAACCCCACCGGCAGCGAGAGGATCACGGCCAACGGCAGGATATAACTTTCGTACAACGCCGCCAGTAACAGGAAAACGAAGATCAGGCAGAGCATGAATATCATGGATGTTTGGTTGCCGCTACGCACTTCCTCGCGCGTCATTCCCGAGTACTCATACGTATATCCTTCGGGAAGGTTCTCGCTCATCCTTTCCACTAAATTGATAACGTTCCCTGTACTGTATCCGTCAGCCGTATTGGGGATGATGGTCACATCCATCGATGTATAGAGGTTGTAACGCGAAATGGTCTGGGGCCCCGTAATATCGGTAATCGTAAAAAATTCGGTAATGGGCGACATCTCGCCCGAGGCCGTCTTCACGTAGTAGCTGTTCAGGTCGTCCATTTTGGAACGGTATTCGGGTGAAGCCTGCAGAATCACGCGGTATGACTTGCCGAACAGGGTGATATTCGACGAATAAAGGCTGCCGATATAGATCTGCAGCGTCGAAAGAATATCGTTCATCGAAAGGCCCGCCTCCATCACTTTCGCCACATTCACGTCAAGCTGCTTCTGCGGGAAATTGGGATTAAAAGTCGTGGAGGCCATCAATATCTCATCCTGTTGCTGAAGCTCCTGCAGAAACTGCTGCGTAACCTCATAAAAATCGTGGATGTTGCCGCCCGTTTTATCCTGCATCTTCAGATCGACGCCACTGGACAGTCCGAATCCCCTTAAGGTAGGAGAGCTGAATATCATAAAATTGGCACCGATAATAGAATCCGTCCGTTCTTTAAGTACCGAAACAATATCAGCCGCGGTGCGATTCCGGTCATCCCATGGTGTGAGTTTATACATAACCGTTCCGTACGAACTACCCAAACCGCTCATGAAATTCACCCCCGTAATGGCCGTTACGTTTTGTACTTCCGGAATAGAGCCGGAGAGGGATGCCACCCGTTGTACAATGGAATCCGAGCGCTCCATAGACGAGCCCGGCGGCAATGTGATCATCAGGATCACCTCACCGCTGTCTTCCTGGGGGACAAATCCGGTAGGAATGATGCGCATCATTCCGAAAAGCACCACCGAGAAAAGGGCAATTATCACCGGCGTAATCCAGCGGTACCTTTTCTTGCCGAGAAAACGCAATGTTTTTTCATACCGTATGGTGAGCTTGTCAAAATAGGTATTGAAGAATCTCAGAAACCGTTTGATAAGATTGTTTTCAGCCGGACGGGCGCCTTCCGCCTCATGGTGTGCGGGGCGGAGGAAAAGCGCACTTAAAGCGGGGCTTAAGGTCAAGGCATTGACAGCCGAGATAATGATTGCCGTCGCTAACGTCAATCCAAACTGCTTATAAAACACACCGCTCGTTCCACCGATAAAACTGACGGGGATGAATACCGACGCCATCACCAGCGTAATGGAAACAATGGCAGGTGCTATCTCCTTCATTGTCGTGATGGTTGCCTCTTTCGCGTTTCTGGCGCCTTTCTCCATGTGCGCATGTACCGCTTCGACCACTACGATGGCGTCATCGACCACAATTCCGATCGCCAGCACCAGTGCGAAGAGCGTAAGCAGATTGATGGAAAAGCCCAATAGCTGCAACACGAAGAACGATCCGATAATAGCCACCGGGATGGCAATGGCGGGAATAAGCGTAGAACGGAAACTCTGCAGAAAGACAAGTACCACGAGAAAAACCAGCACGAATGCTTCCAATAACGTCGCTACCACTTTATGGATAGAAGCGTCGAGGAATTCGTTGGCATCCGACATGTAAGTTATCTGAAAGCCGGGAGGAAAACTTCCGGAAGCCGCTTCCAGTTCCTTCTTTACCGTATTGATCAGTTCACGGGCATTGGAGTTTGCCGTCTGACTGACATTGATGGATACGGCAGGTTTTCCGTCGGAAGCCGATTGTACCGAGTAATTCAACGACCCCAACTCTACGTCGGCTATATCCGAAAGACGGAGAATGTGACCGTTGGAAGAACGGAGCACTATATTTCCGAACTCTTCCACCGTCTTGAGCCTGCCGGTATATTTAAGCGGATACTGGAAAGTCTGGTCACTGTTTTGTCCCAGCTCCCCGGGGGCGGCCTCCACATTCTGGTCGGAAAGAAGTTGCCGTATTTCCTGCGGGGTGATGCCATAAGAGGCCATCACATCCGGCTTCAGCCATATACGCATGGAATAGGTCTGTGCACCCATCACACTGGCGTCGCCCACACCCGGAATACGCTTGATCTGAGGTAATATATTGATATCCACATAGTTTTGGATGAATTGCTGATCGTGCTCGGGATTGGATGACGACACCGAGATCCGCAACACATTGTCGGTTTGCTGCTTGCGTACCGTAACGCCCGACAGGGTAACTTCGGCCGGAAGAAGCGAGGTAGCCTGGTTCACACGGTTTTGCACGTTTACCGTAGCCATATCGGGATCGACGTCCTGTTCGAAATAGATAGTAATGGAAGCCGATCCGCTGTTGGAAGCCGTCGATGTCATATAGGTCATTCCTTCAACTCCGTTGATCTGTTCTTCGAGCGGGATTACCACGCTGCTCATCACTACATCGGCATTCGCCCCGCTATAATTGGCCGAAACCCTTACCGTCGGCGGGGCAATGTTCGGATACTGTTCGACCGGTAGCGTAGATAGCCCCAGTATCCCCAGAACGACTATCAGTATGGAAATCACGGTGGATAATACCGGTCTTTCTATAAAAATTTTCAGCATAATCTGTTACTTTCTTTCGGATTGAATTGCCGTGAAGAATAGTCTTTTATTCTTCCCCGACTTTTATTTTCTGCCCATTTCTCAATGTGGCGATGCCGTCCAGCACGATCGTATCTCCCTCTTCCAGTCCGGCGGTAACGACATAGCGTTTGCCGTCGGACAACGGTTCAACCTCAACAATGGCCTGCACGGTGGAATCATTGGCCACTTTGTACAAGACCACCTTATTTTGCTGGGCAAAAGTCGATTTCTGCGGGATAACAAATACGTCCTCCACTTTGCGGGGGATCGCTATTTTACCGCTGGCGCCGCTTCTCAGCATACCTTGCCGGTTGGGGAAGGCAGCCCGGAGATTCACGGAACCGGTGCCGGGATTAACAATACCCGAAATGGTGGATACCTTTCCCCTCTCGGGATACACGGTACCGTCGGCAAGGGTAAGCGTGACTTCAGGGATATGACCGATCTTTTCAGCAAGGGAATTTCCTTCGAGCGTGGCGAGCAGAGCGGAAAATGCCTTTTCGTTAATGGAGAAATAGGCATATACGGTTTCGATATTCGAAATAGTGGTGAGCGTAGTGGCGCTTGTGACCATATTCCCGCTCCGGTAAGGGATGGAACCAATAACGCCGTCGATAGGGCTTGAAACAGTGGTCCAGCTTGTAGTAGCCTGCGCAGCGCGGAGAGCGGCTTCGGCTTCGGCTTTCGATGCCTGCGCCGCTTTATGCGCATTTTCGTATGTCTCAAGCTGCACTCCACTTACTATGTTCTTCTCGGCCAGCGGACGGATTCGTTCAACGTCGAGGCGGGCAGTGTTCAGATTCGCTTCGGCAGTTTCCAAAGCAGCCCTGGCGGAAGCCAGGTCGTGTGCGGAGGTAGGCGAATTGATGGAGAAAAGGGCTTGCCCTTTTTTCACGACAGCCCCCTCATCGATATAGACCTTATCGATATAGCCGCTCACACGCGGTTTTATCTCGGCATCCTCCTGGCCTCTTAATAGGACGGGGTAAACGCTTTGAAGCTCTGCGTCCTGCCTTTCTACAACCATTACCGGATATTCCTTCCCGGAACTCTGATCTTGCCCGCCCTTTCTGTCGGAGCACGAAAAAAGTAACAGCACGGAAACCCCTGCTATCATACCTCTTTTTACATTCATAATTATATCTTAATTTGAATTTGAATTCATTTTGAATCTAGTAAGGAGCAAAAGTAATCAAAAGTAATATTCCGGTCTTGTAAAAACAGGCGGTCGGCATTCAGAAAATACAAATGTTTAACTTTTTTTATTTCTGTTCTCTACGGAATTCTTCAGGGTATAGCAGATCCTCTTCTTTCGCCTCAACCATCCATCTTTCGATACGAAAAATGATCGAACGGAAAAATTCTTATTTGATTTATTTAACGAAATTGTTGCCTTCTTTTTTAGTAGCTTTGAGGCCGGAAAATGAAAATCAAAATGAGTAATAAAAGAATAAGCGTAGCAAAAAATCCGATTGAATTAGGTACGGAAAAGATAGGTAAACTATTGATTCAATATGCTATTCCGGCTATTATCGCCATGACGGCTTCATCCCTATACCATATTACCGATAGTATTTTTATCGGGCACGGAGTGGGTGCGTTGGCCATTTCGGGATTGGCCATTACTTTCCCGCTGATGAACCTGGCGGCTGCTTTCGGCTCGCTGGTAGGTGCGGGAGCGGCAACGTTGCTTTCGATACGGATGGGGCAGAAAGATTATGAAACCGCTAATATTATTTTAGGCAATGAACTGACCTTGAATATTATTTTCGGTATAGGATTTTCCGTTGTGGCATATATTTTCCTGGATCCGATCCTCTATTTTTTCGGGGCCAGCGATGCGACAATCCCTTATGCGCGCGATTTTATGCATGTTATTTTACTGGGTAACGTGATCACCCATTTATATCTGGGGCTAAACGGTATGCTACGCTCGGCGGGAAGGCCCGATAAGGCAATGTATGCCACCATAGCTACCGTTCTGATCAACCTGGTGCTCAACCCCCTGTTTATTTTTGTATTCCAATGGGGCATACAGGGAAGCGCCTGGGCTACCGTCATTTCACAAACGATCATGTTAATTTGGCAATTGAAATTTTTCAGCAATAAAGGAAGTTTCATTTACCTCCAAAAAAAAGCCTTTAAACTTCATAAAAAAATTGTGACCGATTCACTTTCGATCGGCCTGTCCCCGTTTCTGATGAATGCCGTGTCGTGCCTGATCGTCATTGTCATCAATCAGGGATTGTTACGTACAGGAGGTGATCTGGCCGTAGGGGCTTATGGCATCGTAAACCGTATCGCTTATTTGTTTATCATGATTGTAATGGGCTTAAACCAGGGAATGCAGCCTATTGCCGGCTATAACTTCGGGGCCATGCTCTATAAGAGAGTGAACGAGGTCTTGAAAAAGTCGGTTATTCTGGCTACCGGCGTGACTACTTTCGGTTTCTTAGTCGTATTCTTTTTTCCGGAAGCGATTGCCGCAATGTTTACCGGCGATAGAGAACTGATAGAACTTTCGAGGAATGGATTACGCATTGTCTTTTTAACGTACCCTATCATCGGCTTTCAGATGGTTACGGCCAACTTTTTCCAGAGTATCGGTATGGTCGGTAAAGCCATATTTATGTCGCTCAGCCGGCAGTTGTTGTTCCTGTTGCCATGCTTACTCATCTTTCCTTATTATTGGGGAATCGATGGCATCTGGTACAGCATGCCTTCCGCCGATCTGATCTCGAGCATTGTGGCCGTTGTTATGTTGACTTATCAATTCCGGCAATTTAAAATAAAAGAGCATGAAGAGCTGCGCCCGTCCGGACAAAGTGTTCAATGAAGCAGGCGGCGCTTCGGATAAATTTACTTAAAAGAAAAAATTATGAAGAACGATTTTATTATTACCATAGGGCGCCAATTGGGTAGTGGCGGCCGGCAAATAGGGCGGCTTTTATCAACGCGATTAGACATTCCGTATTACGATAAGGAGTTGATCACGCTGGCTTCGAAACAGAGCGGTTTGGCTAAAGAGGTCTTTGAAAAAGCCGATGAAAAGAAACGTTTTACCTTAACCGGAGGATTACTGGGACTTAAAATATCAATCCTGGACGAAGGATTTTCCAATAATTACCTATGGAACGAGATGTTGTTTAAAATTCAAAGCGATGTGATACGGAATTTGGCCCGTGAAAAATCGTGCATATTTATCGGACGTTGCGCCGATTATATTTTACGTGATCATCCGCACACGTTGAATGTGTTTATCAGCGCCGAACAAGTTGACCGGATAAAGCGTGTCGCGGATTACTATGAACTGACTGAAAAGAAAGCGCTTGAGTTGATCGAGAAGACCGACAAAAAACGGGCCGGATATTACAATTATTACAGTAACAAACAATGGGGCGCCGCCGAGTCGTATCATTTGTGCATCAATTCATCGGTATTGGGTATCGAGGCAACAACCGGTTTTATCGAGGAGTTTTTGAAGAAACGGTAATGTGGCATCAAACTGAATGTTACACCATTTAAAACGTCCACGCCGGTATTCTCTGGGGGGTGTGGTCCCACTTGGGCTTGAACCAAGGACTCCCTGATTATGAGTCAGGTGCTCT
>NZ_CALNAT010000141.1 GCF_937873925.1 uncultured Proteiniphilum sp.
TGACCGGGGGGATGGGAGTCGATTTTTCGGTTTTATCGCCGTATTTCAGGGAAGCGGGCTATGTGGAGCAGAATGAGGATTTATGCCGGATAGGGGAACACAATTTCCGGCTGTTGGGATTGAGAAATGCGACGGTTCATTGTGCCGGTGCCGAAACCTTCCTGAGAGAAACAGCTCCGCTGGATTTTATCTATCTCGACCCTTCGCGGCGTGATAATGCCGGACGAAAAGTATTCCGCATGGAGGATTGCAGCCCTGATTTATCGGAAATAAAACCTTTATTACTCGAAAAATCGGCCAGGGTAATGGTGAAATATTCGCCGATGTTGGATATTTCCTTAGCGGTGAAAAGCCTTGGTTGTGTGAGTGCGGTACATGTGGTTTCGGTGGATAACGAATGCAAGGAATTGCTTTTCCTGTTATCGAAAACGGCTGTAGAGGAACCGTTATTCATCGCCGTGAACCTTAAAAGATCTGGTGAGAAAGAGATCTTTTCGTTTACCATGGCGCAGGAGCAAAAAGCCGTAATTCTGTTCATCGATAAACCCATTCGTTATTTATACGAACCCAATGCATCGATCCTGAAAGCGGGCGCTTTTAAGTCGGTTGCGCTGGCGTATCATCTTCAAAAACTGCATATCAACAGCCATTTGTACACTTCCGATGAACTTGTCGCAGATTTTCCCGGGCGCGTTTTTGAGGTAGAGACATTTTTTCTTCCGAATAAACGGAACCTGAGATCATTTTTGCAGGAGACAGAAAGAGCGAACATTACTGTCCGCAATTTCCCGATGTCTGTCGCCGAAATCCGCCGCAAAACCGGATTAGCGGACGGCGGCGATATTTACCTGTTTGCTACCACACTCTCCGATGAACGAAAAGTGTGGGTGAAGGGCAGGAAGGTAAATTAATCTTCTCTCAGTTCTTTTATCTCATTGAGGCTTGCTAAATCCGTAAAAACCTACTCACCATACATAAAATGACTATAAAACAGAACCTAACCAACAGTTTATTTTTGAAAACGTTCAATTCTGACGCAGGATCGTCCGATAGATTACCACATCCTCTGCCCGGTTGGTGTGACAAAAAGACTAAATTTTCACTAACTTTCCAATGGTTTCAATGAAAATACCAGCTTGTTGGTAGAATTCTTCAACAATTTCACGTAATATAAACGATTTACTGCCGTATTCCACAATTCGTTCTCCATCAAAACAGGTAACATACCCTGCAAATATACGAAATAGTCCTAAAATAAAAACAGCGATAGAGGAACGACCCAGGCACTGAATATCAAAAAACAATCGGTTATTGGTGCCTTTCGACCAATACTGCTTCAATATCTTCCAGTTTCAGTTTTTTTGTTTTCAGCAAGATCAGGAAATGGTACAGCAGGTCAGCCGCTTCATTCCTGAACAGGTCAATATTGTCGTCTTTTGCTTCGATCACCAGTTCTACCGCCTCTTCGCCCACTTTCTGCGCTACTTTGTTCACTCCGCGGCTGAACAGCCTGCTGGTGTACGAACCTTCGGGGTTCTCCGTGATTCGTTGCTCGATCACCTTTTCCAGTTCATATAAGAAGCCTTTCGATGGTTTGTCGCCGAAGCAGGAAACTGATCCGGTATGACAGGTCGGCCCCTGCGGATAAGCCTTGATAAGGATGGTATCGTTGTCGCAATCCGTCAGTATTTCATCCACAATCAGCCAATTACCCGATGTTTCTCCTTTTGTCCAAAGGCGATTTTTGCTTCTGCTGAAAAAAGTTACTTTTCCTTCTTTCCGTGTTTTCTCGAACGCTTCTTCGTTCATATAGCCTACCATTAATACCTGTAGACTGAGTGTGTCCTGAATAACGGCAGGTACCAATCCTCCCGACTTTGAAAAATCGATATTCATCGTATGGGTATATTTTGAGTTTTTAAATAATCTTTTAGTGTAGGAATCGGAATCTCCCCGAAATGGAAAATGCTTGCCGCCAGTGCCGCACTTGCCTTTGTCTGTGTAAATATATCCGCGAAATGCTCCGGTATTCCGGCTCCTCCCGAAGCGATGACGGGAATACGCACCGCTTCGCTTACTGCGGCTGTAATATCGATAGCAAAACCGTCCTTGGTGCCGTCGTTATTCATGGAGGTGAGCAGGATTTCTCCGGCGCCGCGTTGTTCACCCTCTTTTGCCCAGTCGATGGTCCGGAGAGTTGTCGGCGTCTTACCGCCATGGGTATATACGATCCATTCGTTGTTCTCGAAATTGGTGTCGATGGCCAGTACCACGCACTGGCTGCCGAATTGCCCGGCAATTTCGGTGATCAGTTCGGGGCGCTTGACGGCTGCGGAATTCAGGCTGACTTTGTCGGCTCCGGCCCGGATGATGGCGCGGGCGTCGTCCAGTGAGTGGATGCCTCCCCCGACGGTAAACGGGATATTGATCTCCCGGGCAACGCGTGTAACCAGTTCCGTAAGTGTTTTCCGCCTTTCGATAGTGGCAGTGATGTCGAGGAACACCAGTTCATCCGCACCTTCCTCTACGTATCTCTTGGCGAGTTCTACCGCGTCGCCGGCGTCGCGGATATCCACGAAATTGACTCCTTTTACGGTCCGTCCATCCCTGATATCAAGGCAGGGGATAATTCTTTTTTTCAGCATTACTTTTTATTTTAGATTTGAGATCTCGGATTTAGGATTTGACTACGTCTATTTGCAATTCTGGTTCCAAATCTCGAATTTTGAATTTGAGAACTACTTCCAACTTCTTATTTCTCCACTTTCTAATTTCTTACCCATCAATAAACCCCCGCAGTTCATGAAGGCCGATCTTCCCTTCGTAGAACGCCTTTCCTATGATGGCGCCGTCGCAACCGAGCTGCTTCAAAGCGATTAAATCGCCGATTGACGAAACACCACCGCTGGCAATCAGTTTTACACCGGTTTTTTCGATAATTTCCCGATATAATTCGTTGGAAGTGCCTTGCAGCATACCGTCTTTCTGAATATCGGTGCCGATGACGTAAACGATACCTTTTTTCGCATAATCCGCAATAAAATCCACCACATCCGATTCAGATTGTTGCATCCAGCCGTGCGTAGCAATTTTGCGATTGTTGCTGTCGGCGCCGAGAATGATTCTTTCCGCGCCGTATGTGTCGAGCCATTGCCGGAAAGTATCCGGTTGTTGCACTGCGATGCTTCCGCCCGTAATTTGTGTCGCCCCGTTCCCGAAAGCGATACGTACGTCTTCGTCCGATTTGATGCCGCCGCCAAAGTCTATCTGCAACGAGGTCTTCGAGGCAATAGCGTACAAAACCTTTTGATTGACAATGTGTTTCGAGCGCGCACCGTCCAGATCCACCACATGCAGATATTGTATGCCGTTGGCTTCAAACTCTTTGGCCACTTCCAGCGGATCGTCGTTATATATTTTCTGTGTGCTGTAATCGCCTTTGGTGAGGCGTACGCATTTACCGTCGATAAT
>NZ_CALNAT010000142.1 GCF_937873925.1 uncultured Proteiniphilum sp.
AAATCAGGGTCAGGAAGAATTCTGGGGCTCACCGCTTACCAGATCATTATTCTGCTTGTGTTGATCGCGATGCTCTTTTTTTTCAGCGACAGCAGTGTTACCAAGAGGATCAGATATGAATCTCAGATTAAAGACCTTGAATCCCAGATTGAATATTATCGCCATCAGACGGAAACAGACAGAGAAAAACTGAATGAGCTTCAATCCAATAAAGAGGATCTCGAAAAGTTTGCGCGGGAAAATTATCTCATGAAAAAAGAGAATGAAGAGGTTTTTATCATTCAAGAAGAGAAGTGAAAAAGATATTGGGATGTAAAAATTAAAAAAAAGTAATATATTTGTAGGATCATGATCGGATTTTGTTTTGTTTTTCTTAATTAATACGTATAAAATGCATCACGTAAAAAATGTTTTATTTCGGGTTTCCGGCATTTTGATTTTGCTATCAGCGGTATTATATCTGTTTATACCTGCCGTAGCGCCCTGGATAATGGCATTTGCCGTGGGGGTCTTCTCCGTCATTACTTTTACCCATCCGTATCCGGGTAAGAGTATCCGCGGCAAGAGGCTGTTCAATTTCCAATTGTTTTCCTGCATATTGATGATTGTGGCGACCTATCTGATGTTCAGAGGGCGTACCGAATGGGTGCTGGCTATGATGGCAGGTGCGATTTTTTTGTTATATGCGGCTGTAGTAATACCGCGGGAACTGGAGAAAGAGAAAAACAGATCATAGACCTTACAGTATATGCATGTAATTCTTTTATGGATAATACAAGAAGAAACATACTCGTTATTGATGACAATCTGACTGTTTGTCTGATGCTGAAATCGTGGCTGGTAAAAAAGGGGTTCAGCGTGGAAACGGCTACCCATGTCGATGGGGCGAAGGAGAAGGTGAGGGAGCATCCGTTCGATTTAATCCTGACTGACATAAGGATGCCTGATGCCGACGGATTCAGCTTTCTGTCCTGGGTGAAAAAATATGATTCGGATATACTGGTGATCATGATGACCGGTTATGCGGATATCGAGTCGGCAGTTGAATCGATGAAATCAGGAGCGGTAGATTATATTTCCAAACCGATCGAACCGGAACAACTCTTCAAAAAAATCGATGAGGCATTCATCCTTCAAGAAAATATGCTGAAAAACAGCCGTTTTAATGATGATTTTATTAAGTTTCCCGGAAAGGAATACGAACAACTTTACAAGCAGCTCGATCATACCGCGGAAAATAATACCCATCGGTTGATCATTGGAGACAGGGGTACGGGGAAATTGTCGGTTGTAAGATATATCTACGAAAAAGGTATCCATCTGTCAAAACCGCTGGTGATTTTCGATATTGAAAAATCCGCAGATGCTGTGACCCTCCGTCGCGCGTCATCCAATGAAGCTGAGGACAGGTCGCCACTCATGCAGAAGTTCCATGAAGCAAAGGGAGGCCTTTTATATATCCGCCAATTGACCCATCTTAACATCAATCTGCAGGATGAATTGTTAAGCATCCTCACCCGGCAAAAAAGGGACGATGATTTTATACAAGTGATCATGAGTACGGATATGAGTAAAAGGGAATTGCAAGAGTATCTCATTCCCAAACTCTATTATCTGATTGAACCGGAGTGTATTACGTTGCCCACCCTGAAAGGAAAAAAGGAGGTAATTATTTTTCTTGCCGCCCATTTTCTCCAGTTTGCCAATTCCACGCTCCATAAACAGATACAGGACTTTGATCCCGCCATACAGGATCAACTGGTCGGTTATGCCTGGCCGGGAAATATTCAGGAACTGAAAAACTGCATTATAAAAGCTGCCTTGCTTACCGAGGAAGCGGCCATATCGGCCTCCATTGCGCCGGTGTTGTTTGGGTATGAATCAAAGAATGGGAGCCGCCTGCTTTCTTCGAGCCCTATACAAGGGCTTCGCAAGGAAAATTACGAGAAAGAAAAGATCATGGAGGCACTGGAACTGGCCAAAGGTAACAAAACGATGGCAGCGTCCATCCTGAATATCGACAGAAAAACACTTTATAACAAGATAAAATTGTATAACGTTCCTATCCATAACTGACAGATAATATGGATTTATCATCAAAAAACGGAAACAGAGACTCTTCAAAGGTTAAATCCACTGTGATCATCGGATATGTACTTGTGATGGCGGTGATGGCCTTCGGTCTCATTACCCTGTATAATAATCTGGTAAACTATTCCGATAAAAGGATCAGAAGTGAAGATATGTCGGAATTACTGATGGTGGGAAACACGCTTTCCATGCTTTACGAGATTGAAATCGAGCAGAATCTGTTCAGTGCGGAAAATGCGGAACAATATTTCCGTAAGTATGATTCCATTGCCCCGAAGATAAAGGTTAACCTGGATGAATTGAAACAGATGGCTGCCGATTCTTTGCGGATAGGAAAACTGGATACCATACAACTGTTGGTCGACCGGAAAAGGGAAAACCTGCAGGAAGTTGCTATATTGCTCGACTCCATCCGCCGTGCACCGAGGATCGTGGTACGGACCGAAAGCAGCTATATACCCAGGGAATTGAACAGGGAGATAGCCGACTACCTGGAAAGTAAAAATCTGAATAATCCCGCCGATAATCAGAGTGATACGAGTGTAGTTATCGGTACAAAAAGAGGTTTTTTGGATCGTGTTCGCGATGTGTTTGTAGCCCGTTCCGACTCCACGGTTGTGATAGAAAACAAGTCGATTGTCTCAGACAACGACCTCAGACTGATCGTAGACACAATTATCAACAAGGTACGCTATTCGGAAAGGCTCGACCTTGAACGGCAGAAGCAATTTCAACTCGCTTTCCTCCGACGCCAGGAGGTGATGAGCCAGACCAACCGGATGCTTACTTCACGTATCGACGAATTATTGAAAGGGATTGAGTATGAGGAATTAGAGAAGTCGGTGCGGCTCCTTAAAGAGAAAGAACGGACGCTTGCAGCTTCACAGCATACCATGTTTATTGCCTTTTGTATGGCGTTACTCATCGCGTTTGTTTTTGCCGTACTGTTTCTGGTAGATATCAACAGAAGCCAGCGCTACAGAAAACAACTGGAAGCATCGAACAAGCGTATTTCCGACTTGCTTGCCTCAAGGGAGAAACTAATGCTTACCATATCGCATGATATCAAAGCGCCCATGAGTTCAATCCTCGGATTCATTGAACTGATGAACACCCACGGGGATCAGAAAAACGAGTCCTATCTGAGCAATATGAAGAACTCAGGGGAACATATCCTGGAGCTTGCCTCAGCATTATTGGATTATCATAAACTGGAGGAGGGAAGCTGGCAGTTGAAGGAATCGGATTTCAACGTGCACAGCCTGGTAAATGAAGCTGTTTCGGGTTTTGAACCGCTGGCCACACGGAAAGGACTTGAATACAAGGTTGAAAATTATTTGCCGGAACAATTGTCTGCCTATGGCGATCCGTATATGCTACGCCAGATCATGAACAATATTATCTCCAACGCGATAAAATATACTCCTGAGGGTAATATTCTGATCAAGGCCCGGATGGAGAACGGCGATCTCCCGAAACGGCTGGTATTTTCCGTATCCGATACGGGAGCGGGAATCGATGAGTCTGATCAACAGATTATCTTTCAGGAATTCAAGCAATTGTATAATCCTGCCGGAGGGCATGTGCCCGTGGAAGGAAGCGGTCTGGGACTGGCTATCACCAAAGGGTTCGTGGAAGCCTTGAAAGGGAATATCCGTCTCAATTCCCGGAAAGGGGAGGGCTCGGAATTTATTGTAGAGATTCCGCTGAAAGATATACAGGAAGAACAGAAACAAAGCATAGACAAGCCTGAAATGGGACAGCAAGATATTGAAGGTGTCTCCGTACTGCTTGTGGACGATGATCCTGTTCAACTGACAATGACTTCGGAGATGTTTGCGAGAAAGAAAATAAAGAGCGTGGCGGAGGAAAACCCCGATAAAGTGTTGCCGCTTCTTCAATCGTTATCATTCGATATTCTGTTCATGGATATTCAGATGCCCGGTACCGATGGACTAATGCTGGTTGAAAAGATCCGGCATTGGGAGAGCGGACAGATAAAAAATATGCCTATCATAGGGTTATCGGCCCGATCGGATGTATCTAAGGAAAAAATGAAAGCCTCCGGATTCACCGATTTTCTCACCAAGCCGTTTACTTCCGACAGGTTATATCATATGATCCATAGATATGTGGGGAATGAAAATCCTGCGGAAGATACTTTCATGACGGATGAAAAACAGTCTTTTGACGAAAAGGGAGCCAGGGCGTTAATAGAGTTTGTAAGTGACGACAAACAAACCTCTGGAGCTATATTGCAATCGTTTATCGATGAAACGGGAGAGAGCAGGACTCAACTGGAAGAGGCTTTTCAGGAAAAAGACGAACAAACGGCCCGGCGAATTGCCCATAAGATGTTGCCGTTGTTCCGGTTAATGAGCAGTAAGTTGCTGGTAACCCTTATGGAAAAGCTGGAAAAAGGAGATCCTTTATCGGCCGGAGAGGAATCTTTGATACTGGGTAAGATCGGAGATCATCTGGAAGAGGCGGGAATCCTCCGAAAAGAGATAGGGGAAGATTGAAATGAAACCGACTCCGGATATTGAAAAATATAAGCGCTATCTTCTGTTGGAGAAAGGATTGTCATCCAATACCATCGATGCCTATATGACCGATCTGCAGAAGTTACTTGATTTCATGCAGATCCGGCAACTCACCGTAAGTTCAGTGCAGATCACTGAACTGGAAGAGTTCCTCGCCGGGTTGCACGATAAGGATATCTCGCCGCGTTCCATCGCCCGTATCATTTCAGGCCTGAAATCATTTTTCCGTTTCCTCCTGCTGGACAGGCAGCGTGATGACGATCCCAGCGAATTGCTGGAGGCTCCCAAGACCGGGCTGCAACTTCCGGTTGTTTTGTCGGTGGAGGAGATCGATTCGTTGCTGGCTGTCATTGATGTCTCAACGGCCGAAGGCACGCGCAATTATGCCATCATTGAAATGCTGTACAGTTGCGGCCTTCGTATATCCGAACTGACCAACCTCCGTTTTTCCAACCTCTTCTTCGGGGAAGGGTTTATCCGTGTGGAGGGGAAGGGGAGTAAACAGCGGCTGGTTCCCATTTCCGATATAGCCATACAAAAAATCAGGGATTGGCTTTACTACCGGAATCAGATCGCTATTAAAAAAGGAAACGAAGACATTCTCTTTGTCAGCTCGCGCGGCAAAGCGATTTCCCGTGTCACCGTTTTTTATTATATCAAACGGTATGCCGAAGAAGTGGGATTACAAAAGAAGATCAGCCCGCACGTTTTCCGTCATTCGTTTGCTACCCACCTACTCGAAAGGGGAGCCAACATACGGGTGATCCAGGAGATGCTGGGACACGAGAAGATTACTACCACGGAAATCTATACGCATATCGACCGTCATTTCCTGCGGCAGGAGATCATTGAGCATCATCCGAGAAACAGATAGCAGTGGTTAGGTGGAAAGGTGATTTGAAAGGATATGGAAAGCGGGAAGTGGGACGATGTCGATAAATTTATCGGGAAAACAAGGGATGCTCCAAGATAATTTTATATATTTGCTGAAAAAATAAATATTTTAATCATATGAAGTTTGTAGTATCGAGTGCCACATTGCTGAGTCATCTGCAGGCCATTAGCAGAGTTATCAATTCCAAGAACACGTTGCCCATCCTCGATTGCTTTTTGCTCGATCTGAAGGGTAATACACTGTCGCTTACCGCGGCCGACAACGAAACCCGGCTTGAGACAACGGTGGAGGTGAATAGTGCGGAAGGTGAAGGAAGCCTGGCCATCAATGCCCGGAACCTGCTCGATCCGCTTCGTGAATTGCCTGATCAACCGCTTACGTTCGATATCAACGACGAAACGCTGGAGATATTCCTCTATTACCACAACGGTAAATACAATTTTGTCGGTTTGAAAGGAGATGAGTATCCGGAACCGAAGCCGCTCAAGGATTCATTCATGACATTAGCGGTAGAGGCCGATACACTCTTTTCCGGTATCAACCGGACAGTCTTTGCCACTGCCGATGATGAGTTGCGCCCGGTGATGAACGGTATTTACTTCGATATCACTACCGATGATCTTACTTTTGTGGCTTCCGACGGGCATAAGCTGGTACGTGTGACCACTACCGAGGCTAAAGGCGAAGGACGCTCTTCGTTTATCCTGCCCAAAAAACCGGCTAACCTGCTCAAATCACTCCTTCCGAGAGAATCCGGGACGGTAGAGATCAGGTTCGATGAGAACAACGCGTACGTCGCCATGGCGTCCTATAAGATGGTGTGCCGCTTTGTGGAGGGGCGTTATCCCAATTATAATTCGGTGATCCCGCAGAACAACCCGAACACATTTACCTTAGACCGCCTGACACTGCTGAACGCCCTCAAACGCGTGGCTGTGTTTTCCAATCCGGCAAGCAACCTGGTGAAATTCCAACTATCGGAAGACAAAATAGTGGTGACCGCCCAGGATATCGATTTCCTGACCACCGCGGAAGAGACCATCCCCTGCACCTATGAAGGGAATGTGATGAACATCGGCTTTAAAGCCTCTTTCCTGATTGATATTCTTGATAATATACCCTCTTCCGATGTGCGTATCGAACTTTCCGATCCGTCTCGTGCCGGATTGATCCTCCCTGTGGAGAAGGAAGAGAACGAAGATATGCTGACACTCCTGATGCCGATGATGTTGAATGATTAATAACAATCTGATGAAGTTAAATCTCAAAAATCCGCTGGTTTTCTTCGACCTGGAGACGACCGGGATCAACATCACGCACGACCGCATTGTAGAGATATCATTCCTGAAAATTCATCCCAACGGAAAGGAGGAGATCAAATCACGCCGTGTTAATCCTGAGATGCCCATTCCGCCCCAGGCGACAGCCATTCACGGTATCACCGATGAAGACGTGAAAAACTGCCCTCCTTTCAAACAGGTGGCCAAGTCACTTGCCGACCAGTTGGAAGGGTGTGATCTGGCCGGCTTCAATTCGAGCAGGTTCGATGTGCCGATGCTGGCGGAAGAGTTTCTTCGCGCCGGTGTGGATTTCGATATGAGCAAACGTAAATTTGTGGATGTGCAGATCATCTTCCATAAAAAAGAACAACGCACGTTGGAGGCGGCTTATGCTTTTTACTGCGATAAAAAACTGGATAACGCGCACTCCGCCGAATCCGATACCATCGCAACCTATGAGGTGCTAAAATCGCAACTCGACCGCTACCCCGATTTGGCAAACGATATAGAGGCGCTGTCGAAAGAGTATTCGAGTTTCAATAGCAATGTGGACTTTGCCGGACGATTCATCTACGACGAGAAAGGAGTGGAAGTTTTCAACTTCGGGAAACACAAGGGAAAACCGGTGGCAGAGGTGCTCAGAAATGAACCGGGCTACTATGCCTGGATGATGGATGGTGATTTCCCCCTCAATACCAAACAGGCACTCACCAAGATCAGATTGAAGGAGTTGAACGGTTAACCGTTATTCATCAAAGATGCCTCGTTTTTTCATCACGCTCGCCTATAACGGTAAAAATTATGTGGGCTGGCAGATCCAGCCTAACGGAATGAGTGTGCAGCAAGCGCTTCAGGAAGCGCTTGCTGTCATTCTGAGACAAGAGGTGGCGGTGATAGGGGCCGGCAGGACCGACGCGGGCGTACATGCACGCGAGATGGTGGCTCATTTCGACTGGGAGGGGGATGCCTTCTCTTGCGGTGATCTGGTATATAAACTCAATAATTTTCTTCCAAAAGATATTTCCCTTTCCGCTATACGCCAGGTGCGTCCGGATGTGCATGCCCGTTTCAGCGCCATATCGCGTACTTATAAATACTATGTGACGACGGTGAAAGACCCGTTTCTCCATGAACACACCTACAGGTTGTTTTTTCAGCCTGACCTGGAAGTGATGAATGCCTTGTGCGATGTGTTGAAGGAATATAATGACTTCACCAGTTTCAGTAAGCTGCATACCGACGTAAAGACCAACAACTGCCGGATTGAGTATGCCCGGTGGGAGAAAAAAGGCGATCTGTACGAGTTTACCATTCGGGCCGACCGTTTTCTCAGAAATATGGTGCGCGCTATTGTGGGAACCCTGCTCGAAGCGGGTAGGGGGCGGCTCGATGAGAGGGGATTGCGAGGTATTATTGAAGCTAAAAACAGGGGTGTGGCGGGCGACTCCGCACCCGGGCATGCCCTCTTTCTTGAAAAGGTGATCTATCCCAATGATATCTGGATGTAAAAAAGAACCGGCGGACAGGGCTCGGGATAAAAGTAAAAAAACGCAGCGGAACCGTGAAGTTCGCTGCGTTGTATTTTTTATATGTGTTTCCCCTTTACAGGGAAACTTTTGAATAGGTTTCCTCAGCAATCAATCATTCATAGAAATAAGGAACTCTTCATTGCTTGAAGTACGTCTCAGACGGTTCAGCAGGAATTCCATCGCTTCCACCGAGTTCATATCCGACAGGAAATTGCGGAGTACCCACATACGGTTGAGCGTTTCTTCCGACAGGAGCAGATCGTCACGACGGGTGCTCGATGCGATGATATCCACAGACGGGAAGATCCGTTTGTTGGAGAGCTTGCGGTCGAGCTGCAGCTCCATGTTGCCGGTGCCCTTGAATTCTTCGAAGATCACATCGTCCATCTTGGAGCCGGTTTCCGTAAGCGCTGTGGCGATAATGGTGAGCGATCCGCCGTTTTCGATATTACGGGCGGCCCCGAAGAAACGTTTCGGCTTGTGCAGTGCATTGGCGTCCACACCACCCGAGAGCACTTTTCCCGAGGCAGGCTGCACGGTATTGTAGGCACGAGCCAGACGTGTAATGGAGTCGAGCAGTATGACCACATCGTGTCCGCACTCCACCAGCCGGCGGGCTTTGTTCAGCACGATCTCGGCGATCTTCACGTGGCGGTCTGCGGGTTCATCGAAGGTAGAAGCAATCACTTCCGCGTTCACGCTTCGTTCCATGTCGGTCACCTCTTCCGGTCGTTCGTCAATCAGCAGTATGATCATATATACTTCCGGATGATTGTCGGCAATAGCGTTGGCAATATCCTTCAGCAACATCGTTTTCCCTGTTTTGGGTTGTGCCACGATCAGGCCGCGTTGTCCTCTCCCGATAGGAGAGAAGAGATCAACCACACGACAGGAGAGATTATCATTGTGTCCTTTGGTGAGGTTGAATTTCTGGTTGGGAAAGAGCGGTTTCAGATGATCGAAAGGCACCCGGTCGCGCACATCATCGGGATTACGTCCGTTGATATTGTCTACTTTTACCAGCGGAAAGAATTTTTCTCCCTCTTTGGGCGGACGGATAGGGCCTTCCACCACATCTCCCGTTTTCAGTCCGAAGAGACGGATCTGCGACTGGGATACATAGATATCGTCGGGTGACGACATATAGTTGTAATCGGAGGAGCGGAGGAAACCGTAACCATCAGGCATGATCTCCAGCACACCGGCGGCATTCAGGATCCCGTCGAAATCGTAACCGGGATCTTTTTCCTTTTGTTGTGGTTGCAGGGACTGCACTTGAGCCTGAGCCTGAGGCTGTGGTTTGTTCTGTTGCGTAAGCGGCTGTTTGGGTTGCAACGGAGAAGGTGATATAAGATCCATCATAGAGAGTCTGCTCCCGGTGACGGGTATTTCTTTCGCGGAAACGACCGTTTTTTCTTCGGGCGCTTCTTCGGCCACTACAGGAGGTAATGTGACGGGCGCGGGAGCAGTACTTTTCTCTTCATTCCGGTGTTTCGATGAGCGGAAAACCAGCTGGATCGGCTTTTCGGGAGCCTTCGGAGTAATTTCTCCTTCAGCTTTTTTCTCTGGGATGTCAGCTTTTTTCTCAATGCCTCCGCCACTCTTTTCGGGAACTGTTTTGGCGGCTGCCGGTTTTGTTTCAGGTAAAGGAGCCGGGGCCGGGACACTCTCATTTTTCGTAGCCGGGGTTTTCTCCTCTACGGCCGCGAGTTCCTTCTTCACTAATTTGGGCTTTTCAGTAACCTGGGCCGGCTGCGGTTTGCTTTGGGCCGGTTTCCGGTCTTCTTCTTTATCTGCATTCTTTTCTTTGGATTCCTCTTTCTTGGCAGCGGCCCTGTTTTTCTGGTTATTTGTTTTGTTGTCGGAACCTCTTCTCGGTGTGTAACCTTGTAGGGTTCCGCCATCCGTACTCAGTTTTTTTGTCTCGGCAATTGCCTGTTCATCAAGAATCTTATAAATGAGTTCCTCTTTCTTGTATGCATCAGGGCGTCTTATCCCCATCTCTTTGGCAAGAACCCGTAATTCCGTCGTAAGCTTTTCATTAAGCTCAATAATGTTATAAGCCATGTAAATGTATAAAATTCGTTATGGTTTTTGAATAAATATTGTTGTTGAATAATTATATGTCCGGTTTCAGTGACGAATGCATTGATTTCATTCATGATGAATAAAACGGGCTGATATAATTGAATTTGAAAATGAATTTAAAACAGTGAACGTTCGCATCTCACTAAAACCCAAATAAGTTTGTTCTTTGGGTTCGCGGTTTCTCGTCAGCTACTTTGCCGAACGCAGAACTATTTCGTTAAGCCAAATAAGCAAGAAAGCAAGTTTGATTCCATTATACCGTGGCAAGAACTCCTTCGTTAAGCGAACACAGAGACAAATGAAATAGTCGAATCAAGTCCGAAAAGTCTAATTTTAATAAACAGTAGAATATAAGTAAAATTACTGTTGAAGATCCGGGAACAAAGGTACTCTTTTTTTTGAAAACGGGAATAAGTTTGCGGTTTTTTTATGGTTTAAATGAAATAAACCTGAAAAAAGCGGCCTAACCCACTTCTTTCGGGCTCTGCCTGATAAATATTTATCAAAAGTCACCCATATCCAACTTGTTGGTATGGTTGATCCGTCTCCCGATTTCATTCTTGTAAAGCAATGATCTTCTTCTCTCCGGAGAGTTGGGTGCTGTGGATTCATTGAACAGGTTGTTCGAGATGGTAGCCCATTCCAATGCCCGGCTCATATCATCCATCATCTCATAGGCAAGTGCAATGTTACTGGCCGCTTTGGCTTTGTCGGTTTTTTTAGAGTGAGTGTTGTAAAACGCTTCCCATTTCTCAATTGCATTCTTCCATTGCGATCCTTTGGCATATGTTTCCCCTTCCCGCATCACTGAATTAGGAAGCGTATAATACCATCGGTCCTGTATTTCCCAGTGTGGGGCAAATACGTAGGTCATCTTTTCCGCAGCCCTGACTGCCAGCAGTTTTATCGCTTCTTTATGGGAGGGGATCATCATATCTGCATAAGCCCTTCCGTCGTGGATGTCGAATCCTTCCCAACGGATGCTGTCGCTATATTGTACAGCCGGGATCTTTCCCGCCATCGTAGGCAGATATACGCGGAGAATGGAATGTATTTTCCCTGTCATGTCGGCATAGGTATATCCCTGTTGCCGGAAATGATCTCTCTTTTTAGTCTCAATGATCAGTTTGTCGAGAGAGATAATGGCCTGGACCCCTGTTTCCCTTCTGATCTTGTTCATCGTTTCGGGATCGACAGGTTTTTCCCGGAAGAAATCATTGTCATCCCTCAGAGGTTCGTTGTAATAAATTACCTGCTGAAAATAGTCCTCCTCATTCAGGAACTGCGCCAGCGCTTCGGTATAGAAAATGGCGGCACTGTCGGACGAAACTTTTGCCCTTTCCGCGTGTGTATGGCCTATGGGTATGCTGTCATGGCCTATTTCATCCGGTTGCTGCACCACATTATTAACAATCGCTATAGAAAGAACATTCGAAGGCAGATTCACTTGCGCAGGCTCACGCGTTTCTACTGTCAGGTATTTAATCCCCGCACAGCTGCCCATCAGCAGAGCCATAAGAAGAGTCGTCAGGAAGGAAGTTATTTTTTTCATACGATTATTAGTTTATCGCAAAGTTATTATATTTCATTCATATTTCCGGCAAAACAAATGTTTTCTGTTATTGTCCTTCTGTTAAATCCGCTGCCGGGAAGAAATATAGACCGTTCTTATAATGATTTATTTCTACCGGTTTGGTTTAATGACTCTTTTCATTTTTTTAGAAAATTGATAATGAAGCGGCGGGCGCATAGTAAAATTTGTGTATATTTGCAGTCCGATTTCATCAGACTTTTTCTCGTCATGGCAGAACCCAAGCAAGGTAGCCTTTGCTTATTTGGCTTAACGAAATAGTCCTTAAAACATCCAATAAGAAACAAACTAATCTAATGAATATGACATTTAACATTATTGTGTTGGCTAAGCAGGTTCCCGATACACGGAATGTGGGGAAGGATGCGATGAAAGCCGACGGAACTGTGAACAGGGCGGCGTTACCCGCGATCTTCAATCCTGAAGATCTGAACGCAATGGAACAGGCGCTGGATATCAAAGACCGGTTTCCGGGTTCAACGATTACGGTGTTGACTATGGGGCCGGGACGTGCTGCAGAGATTTTACGCGAAGGATTGTTTCGGGGAACCGATGATGGGGTACTGTTGACCGACCGGGCTTTTGCCGGCGCCGATACATTGGCTACTTCATACGCTTTGTCGATGGCCATCCGCAAGATCGGGAAATTCGATATTATTATCTCGGGACGTCAGGCTATTGATGGCGACACGGCACAGGTAGGTCCCCAGGTGGCCGAAAAGCTGGGGGTTCCGCAAATCACGTATGCAGAGAACATCGAAAAGGTCGAGAACGGTAAGGTAACCGTCAAGCGTCGTCTGGAAAACGGGGTAGAGGTGGTGGAATGTCCGCTGCCTGTAGTGATTACAGTGAACGGTTCTGCCCGCACATGCCGTCCCCGCAACGCGAAACTGCTGTTGAAGTATAAACATGCCAAAACCGTTACCGAGCGTCAGGCGGAAAATATCGATTACATAGATATCTATAGCAGCCGACCCTATCTGAACCTCATTGAGTGGAGTGTGGCGGATGTAGAAGCCGACCCTGTTCAGTGCGGTCTTTCCGGTTCTCCCACTAAAGTGAAGAAAATAGAAAATGTAGTATTTCAGGCCAAAGAGAGCAGGCAGCTCACCGATGACGACGTCGATATCGATGAACTGATGAAGGAACTGATAGATAGTCATACGATTGGATAACACAACGAACTATTTCGTTAAGCAATACGAACAGAAGACAAGTTTACTTGGTTATGCCGTTGCGAGAAATAGTCTAACTTTATTGAAAAATTAAAAATGAACAACTTATTTGTATATTTGGAAATCGAGGAGGGGATAGTGGCCGATGTGAGCCTGGAACTACTGACCAAAGGACGCTCACTTGCCGGACGGCTGGGTTGTAAACTCGAAGCCGTTGCCGCCGGCGGCGCGCTCGACAGGATCGAAGAACAGGTATTCCCTTATGGTGTGGATGTGTTGCACCTCTTTAAAGATGACCGTCTGTCGCCGTACACCACACTCCCGCATACTTCTATTCTGGCGGAACTTTTCAGAAAAGAGAAGCCGCAGATCTGCCTTATGGGAGCCACCATTATCGGCCGGGACCTGGGTCCCCGTGTTTCATCCCTTCTGGGCAGTGGGCTCACAGCCGATTGTACCTCGCTCGAAATAGGCGATCATGAAGACAAGAAGGCCGGAAAGACTTATAAGGATCTGCTCTACCAGATACGTCCTGCCTTTGGCGGCAATATTGTGGCGTGGATCATTAATCCCGACCACCGCCCCCAGATGGCTACGGTGCGTGAAGGGGTAATGAAAAAAGAAATTCTCGATCCTTATTATAAAGGGGAGACCGTGGAACACAACGTGGCTGATTACGTGAAGGAGGCGGATTTTGTGGTTTCCATTATCGACCGTCATATTGAAAAATCAAAGGTAAATATTAAGAACTCGCCCATTATTGTTTCCGGAGGATACGGTGTGGGATCGAAGGAGAACTTCCAACTGCTCTACCAACTCGCCGATGTGCTGGGAGCCGAGGTAGGTGCTTCGCGTGCGGCAGTGGATGCAGGGTTTGCAGAGCATGAACGGCAGGTAGGACAAACAGGGATCACTGTTCGTCCCAAGGTTTACATAGCCTGTGGCATATCGGGACAGATACAACATATCGCCGGTATGCAGGACAGTTCTATCATCATCTCTATCAACAACGATCCCAACGCACCTATTAATCCCATCGCCGATTATGTAATCACCGGCGAAATAGAGAAGGTGATCCCTAAAATGATCAAGTATTATAAAAAAAATACGAAGTGATTGTTTGAGAAGGTGGAACTCAGAATTAAGAACTCAGAATCAGGAACTTGAGAATGACAAGTAGAGAGGTATCATCATTTCAATCCCTTATTATCTGGCAGAAAGGCCACCAATTTGTATTGGATATCTCTCGGATGACAGGAAGATTTCCTGAAGATGAACGCTTTGGTATTGTTGGATAAACTATGGAGTGCATATGGTTCTGAAATTTCCAAAGATATTCTAACTTCTTAGTTCTAATTTCTTACTTCTTGTGGAAAGAATACAAACAACTAACAATATACCTAAAACGAAATGGCAAACTTTTATACAGATACACCGCAATTCCGTCATTACCTTCAGCACCCGCTGATGAAGCGGATTGTGGAATTGAAAGAGAGAAACTACGCAGACCGTGAGACATACGACTACGCTCCGATGGATTTTGAGGATGCAATGGACAGTTACAATAAAGTGCTGGAAGTGGTGGGCGAGATCTGCGGCGATATCATTGAGCCGAATGCCGAGAAGGTAGACCAGAGCGGGCCTACCGTAAACGACGGGCGCGTTGCCTACGCAACGCCTACGCAGGAAAACCTCGACGCGCTCAACAAGGCGGAACTCATGGGTATGGGGCTTTCACGCAAATACGGAGGGCTTAATTTCCCGATGGTGCCCTATATGATGAGTGCCGATATCGTCAGCCGTGCCGATGCCAGTTTCCAGAACATCTGGATGTTGCAGGATTGCGGTGAGACCATCTATGAATTTGCCGATCAGGGACAGAGAGAGAAATATCTGCCACGCATCGTGAAGGGGGAAACCATGTCGATGGACCTCACGGAGCCCGATGCCGGCTCGGATCTGCAGGCCGTGATGCTGAAAGCCTCTTACAACGAGAAGGAAGATCAATGGTATCTCAACGGGGTGAAGCGTTTCATCACCAACGGTGATGCGGATATCCACCTGGTGCTCGCACGTTCCGAAGAAGGGACGAAAGATGCCCGCGGCCTGTCGATGTTTGTCTACGACAAGAAAAACGGCGGTGTGGACGTACGCCGTATTGAAAATAAGATGGGGATCAAAGGTGCGCCCACCTGCGAACTGGTTTTCAAAAATGCCAGGGCTGAACTGGTGGGATCGCGCCGGATGGGACTGATCAAATATGTGATGTCGCTGATGAACGGAGCCCGACTGGGGATCATGGCCCAGTCGGTCGGTATTTCGGAAGCAGCTACCCGCGAAGCCTACAACTACGCGATTGAGCGTCGCCAGTTCGGTAAAGCCATCATTGAGTTCCCGCCGGTGTATGAAATGCTGGCGAATATGCGGGCTAAAACTGATGCGTCACGTGCCTTGCTGTATGAGACCTGCCGTTTTGTGGATATGTACAAAACGCTGGAAGATATCAGCAGGGAGCGCAAACTGACCCCTGAGGAGCGGAATGAAATGAAGCACTTTTCCCGTCTGGCCGATGCCTTTACGCCACTGGGCAAGGGGATGAGTAGCGAGTACGCCAACCAGAATGCTTATGATTCCATTCAGATACATGGTGGTTCCGGGTATATGAAAGATTACAAGTGCGAGCGGCTCTATCGCGATGCACGTATCACCAATATCTATGAAGGTACTACCCAGTTACAGGTGGTGGCCGCTATCCGCCATGTCACGACCGGAACCTACCTGCAGCAGATCAAAGAGTATGGCGATATGCCGGTAGTGCCTGAACTGGAGCCGTTGAAGCGCGTTCTCTCGAATATGGCAGAGACGTATGAGAAGCTGGTAGAAGTGGTCACTTCCCCCAAAGACGAGGATTACCTCGATTTTCATGCCCGTCGGCTTGTGGAAAGCGCCGGCCACGTGATCATGGGACACCTTCTCCTTCAGGATGCCAACAAGGAACCGGAGCTGTTCCGTCGCAGCGCGGAGGTCTATATCCACTATGGACAGATAGAGGTAATGAAGAACTATAACTTTATCACCAAATCTCGCATCGAAGATTTGGGTTACTATAAACCGGTCTTCAACGACTAAGGAAAACCGGTCTTCAGATATGCATCAAGCGGGAGAATTGAAATTCTCCCGCTTTTTCTGGTTCCTCTGTATTTGCAATTAAGTTCTGTTTTTATAAATAATGGTTTGACAATCAATTATATATTGAATAATCTTTTCCTGATCGTCGTAGGCGTTGAGCGACACTGTATAGTCGTCAGTTAGCCCGGAAATAAGTTGTTCCGGCAAGGCAAGTATAATTGCATCTGATTTAATCCTTCACCGGGAGTTAAATAAGGACAACTTCGTATTTCTATTCTGAAATGATTTCAATTTGTTTTTTTATAGAAAAAATGTAACTTTGTCTTGCCCTCAAATCGTCATATGTATGCGTAGTAGTTTTACCGGTCTGTCTGCCGTGATCCTTTTCGCTGTGTTGGTTTTGTTCTCGTGTAACCGGGAGCGGAACGAATCCTCCAGCCTCCGCCTGCAACAATGGGACATACTCTGTGACAGTCTGCCCGAGGCGATCAGGGACAGCCTGAACACGATGGATCCCCGGGATCTGTCGCCGGATAGTCGTGCCTGGTACGGACTGTTGAAGACCATTACCGATGATAAAACCTACACGCTGTTTACTTCCGATTCGCTGATCAACAGTGTGGAGAACTATTATCAGCGGCATAATCAGGAGTCACGCAATCATATTCGTTCACTTATCTATCAGGGGATTGTCCGTGTGCGTATGGGCGTTACAGACAGTACCGCGTATGAACCGTTGAAAAAAGCGCTCGCTATCCTGCATACACAAAAAGATCCCAACCCCACTTTGCTCTATTTTGCCAATTATTATATAGGGCATATACACCGGAAGAGCAATAACGATGATCCTGCGTTGTACTATTTCCAACAAGCCCTGACGTGCGCAAAACATGAGAACAAGGTAACGCATCTGTTTGATATTTACCAGAGATTATTCCAACTGCGGATGTCAGAGAAAGAATACGACGATGCCCGGCTCTACATAGATACGTTGACAACGTATGCCCGAACTGCGGAAGATAAGTATTATCTGCTGGATGCGGAGGCTGTTTATCTTGATATGCACGGAGAATATCACGAAGCTTTGGAAAAAGAGAAAGAGCAGTTGGTTTTGGCAGATCAATTGAAAAAAAAACCGGATTATTTCCGGATTTATTATTCCCTTTCCGACCGGTACTATCAACTTACCCTATTAGACAGTGCCCTGTATTATGTCCGTCAGGCCATTGCCCATATCGAAGATTCTACCTACCGATTAAATTATTTACTGTATGATAATGCGGCTGATATTGCTGTTGGGATGAACGATTACCGCCTTGCCGACAATTTCCGCCGGCAAGCACTGGAGTCATATAGTATTTCGGTCGAAGAGCGGCTGGATACGCAGATCCATGAACTTGAAAAACGGTACGACCTTGCCGAAGCCGAGAATCGGGCGTTGAAAACCGGAAACCGGCTTCGGTTTATTGTGGTGTTATCCGTTTTTGGGTTACTTTTTACGGTTATCCTGATACGCTATTTTAATAAGCAACGCGCCCTTGGACGGTTGCGGCAGGCAAAACTCACAGAAGAAAAGAATCGTGCTGAGGCGGAATCCAACCTGTTCCGTGAACAATCTGAGAACCAACGGCAGTTGTTGTCGCGCTACGACTCATTCCTGAAATTCCATGCCGAACAGCAACAGCAAATCCTGAGAATAGCTGATAAAATGCGATCTAAATATCCGTTACAGGGGGATGCCTACGACAAGATGCTGGAAATGGGCCGGCAGCGGTTTAACAGGCTCGTAAAGGAACTCTTCACGGCCGAGGATATGCAGCGGATGTTCGATATCCGTGACGACCAAGGTATTTTGACCGAGAGCGACCGGCTGTTGCTCTTTATGCTTGCCAACCATGCCCATAACGAACAGATTGCCGCGTTGCTCAATACCAATGTGAACAACCTGAAATCCAAAAAGTCGTACCTGAAAAAGAAAATTGCCCAATATGCCACTTCCGACAATGGTTTCCAACGCCTGTTAACGTTATTTTGAAAAAAATCCACTCGTTATCCTCTTTTACTTTTCGGTCAGGATTGCTTATTTTAAGTTTTTCATCTGATCAGAACAGCTTTTATTAGTAAGGGTCTTTTTTTACATTGATTTTTTATAGCTGAAGGACGTACTATTATCGGTAATTTCTGTGGAATTACTGATAATATTGTAAAGTGAGGTTCTTTTATTTTTCTTTTTCAGGTTAGAATCACCTGTTTAATATTATATTCATCTGTTTTATATATAGACGTTTATATACTTTATGATAGGTCAAAATGATATGACTCTATTGACAATCTTGTTTTTATATATTTACTTTGTAGGAGAGTGAATAAATATTTTTTTACGCATTGTTAAATAAAAACATCATGAAACAAAAAACAATCTTTTTAGTTGCTCTTATGCTTCAATTCTGTTTAACCAACCTTCTTGCAACACCCCAAACAGCAGGGGATCCGAAAGAAAAAGAAAAAATTGAATTGAAAGAGAAGGAAAAAATGACTTATTCCGATACAGTTATAGAAGTAGAAGCGTATCACGATGGATCTATAATTGAACTGTTTGTGAATAACTATACCGGATATGTAACCATGCATATACCGGGTAGCAGCCTGTATATAACTATGGAGGTCAATGAGAGCGGGTATGCCACAATGGATATTTCGCAATTACCAGAGGGAGGGCATACGCTTCTCATAAGGATTGGAAGTATGATCTTTGAAGGAGAAATTGAGTTATAACAACCTTCAATAGGTTGCTTTAACCTGCAATGAAACGCTAAATGGCTATTGCCAGAAGCGATAGCCATATTCCTTTTGTTGGATTTGTTATATGACCAGTATGTCGCTACCATACATACATTCTCTGATGCAAAAAATATGCTTTATTGTCGTCCTTGTTTTTTTGCACGCCTGCCAGAAAAAAGAGCCTCCATCATTACTGAGTCAGGCCCTTGTTCTTGCGGCAGAAAACAGGTATGAACTGGAAAAGGTACTATCCTTTTATAGCCAGGATCCCGGTGACAGCTTAAAATATAGGGCGGCCTGCTTCCTGATAGAGAATATGGGACATCACTATTATTACGACGGAGAACAACTTGAACAATATCAGAATTACTATAAAGCCCTTCATAATCATAAGAATAAATCGGCAGATCCGGTAGCTATATTGGATTCTATTTCTATGCTTTATGGTCCTTTTTCACTTAAGAACCTGACTCCAAAATATGATTTAAAAGAGTTGGATTCAGCTTATATATGCAATAATATAGAATGGTCTTTTAAAGTCTGGGAAGAGCAACCCTGGGGGAAAAACATATCGTTTGAGGATTTTTGCGAATACATTTTACCCTACCGTATTGGAGATGAAAAACCGACAGCATGGAAACAAGCTTTTTATGAAAAATACAATCATTATTTAGTACCCTTATCGGATTCGACCTATTCAGGCAGGGATGATCCTGTGGTAGCAGCAAAATTATTAATGGGATCGATTGCTAATCCCGATAGTGTCTACTTTACAATGACGGCTCCGGCCGGTTATCCACACGTTGGAGCACAGACAGCACTCTATCAAAGTGGCAGTTGCAGGGATCTGACTGATTTTGCCATCTATGCCTGCCGGGCTCTGGGGATTCCCTCTCATATAGATTTTATGATTGCAAGAGGAGATAACAATGCCGATCATTTCTGGATATCCTATACGGATAAGTCGGGTGAATTACATGTACAGGATTTTCCCGGATCTTTCAGAATTGCTCGCCAGGATGGTCTAAGATTTGACCCCAAAGCAAAGGTATATCGATATACGTTCAGCGTTGATCATCACACCAGAAACGCGATAATGTCCCTTGACAGCTCTGCCCCCTCATTTTTTGAAAGGCCTTTGTTTAAGGATGTTACAATATATAGTTCCGGATATTATATCCAGGAACTAAAAATACCTTCATCGCAAATATACAGGGCAAGCACAAAAGGGAAGATCGCTTATTTATGCCTGAGCCGGCAAATGGACTGGATTCCGGTAGCATGGGCTAGCTTCGATATAAATAATTTATCCTTTAAAAATGTACAAAAAGGCAGTGTAATGCGTGTTGCAACATGGGAAAATAATCGTCTGGTATTTCAGACCGACCCTTTTTCTATGCATTATTTATCGAATGAAATAACGTTTTTTCCAAGAACAGGTAGTTTGCAGGATGTGGTGTTGTATGCAAAATTTAAGTTGGACGAAGAAAATATTTACCGTGACAGGATGCTGGGGGGAGTCATAGAAGCAAGTGACTATCCCGATTTCAGAAAGAAAGATACATTATATGTAGTGAACGAAGTCCCCAAGAGGCTGAATACCAGTGTTCCTGTAAATTCTGTAAAACCATATAAATACTTGAGATATTATGGGGCAGACGGTACTCATTGCAACTTATCTGAATTGGCATTTTATGAAAATGTAAAAGATACGGCTGCGGTTAAGGGAAAAGTTATTGGTACCCCGGGAGACTGGCAAGGCTATGGCACCCATGAATATACAAATGTATTTGACGGAAAAACCTGGACATCGTTTGACTATAAAAATGGATCAGGAGGCTGGGCCGGATTAGAACTGGAAAAACCTGTAAAAGTCGGTCGAATAGTATATACTCCCCGTAACAGGGATAATTATATCAGACCGGGCGATACCTTCGAACTTTTTTATTGCGATAGTGAATGGAAATCCTTAGGAACAATAAAGGATGAAAACGCAGATTCTCTCTTATTCAAAAATGTCCCACAAGGGGCTCTCCTTTATCTCAGGAACCATACAAGGGGAGTACAGGAACGAGCCTTTGTATATGAAGGCGGTGAGCAAAAATGGAAATAATAGCATAAACAGACAAGCTGTGACATTGAATTCAAATATTCTACTTTTTAATAATCGTGATATCCGACATGGCTAAATTGATTTTCATTTTAATCTATACACCTGTTATACTTTTCTTCTTGGGTTGTAAAGAAGAGGTTTCAGACGCAGTGTATATTAGAAATGAGATACGCCCGCCTGCCTATCCTTTGATAATGATAGATCCCAATATGAACGCATGGTCAATGGCTGATACCCTTTATAATGATCATGTAAGACATTGGTCAGGACGGAAGTTGCCGCTGGTTGGAGCATTGCGGGTCGATGGCGAAATATATCGATTTATGGGGACTTCTGCCGTTGCTATGAAACCGCTTATACCCATATCAAAGGATGGTGAGTGGGAGGGAAAATACACTTTTATCCGGCCTGAAAGCGATTGGGTGGGACAGGATTTTGATGATTCCAAATGGCAGACAGGGAAAGCTGCATTTGGAACCAGAGGAGAGTTTAATGTCCAAACAATCTGGCCAACACCTGATATTTGGATACGCAGGGAGATAACTTTAGCTGATAGCATTCCGGAACAGGATTCTCTGATATTGATATACTCTCATGATGAGACGTTCGAGTTATACATAAATGGCATCCAATTAGTAAAGACAGGCCATGAATGGCATCAGAATGTAGAAGTTGGTATCCCGGATCAAATAAGGAAGACTTTTTCGGATGGAAAAATAATGATAGCCGCACATTGTAAAAACATGGAGGGTGCCGGGCTTGTCGATTTCGGTATTTATATAAAAAAAGAGCAACTATATTTAGAAAGGGCCGCATTTCAAAAATCAGTAGATGTCCAGGCCACCCAAACTCTTTACACTTTCGAATGCGGGGATGTTGCATTAGAACTTAACTTTATCTCTCCGTTCCTTGTAACTGATCTGGAGCTGGTGTCCAGCCCTTTCAACTATATTTCATGCCAGACCGTATCATTGGATGGAGAACCCCACGATATTCAACTCTATCTCGAAGCCTCCCCCTATTGGGCCTCTAACGAAGATAAACGGATGAACAAACCCGCATATAGCGAGACGAAAAATATGTTGCTTGTTAAGACAGGTAATATAGAGCAAAAATTACTAAACCGGGATGCTGCAGGTTGGGGATATTTCTGTATAGGAGGAGAAAAACAGAATTCTACAATATCTGCAGGCTATGCCGTAGATTTGCAGGAAGAGTTCACTTTAAACGGCAGGCTCATAAATGATGGGAATATCTCAGATAATTCAACTATCGCAATATGTCAGAATTTAGGAAAAACTTCAAAAACATCAGGACATGTAATAATCGGATATGATGACATTTCTGCCATTTCATATTTTGGTGATAACCTTCGGCCTTATTGGAATCGGAATGATAATAAAACAATAGAACAAATATTTGCAGATGCCAATAGTAAGTATGATGATATTACCACCCGCTGCCGGATTTTGGATTATGAAATAATGACTAAAGCGAGAAATGCTGGAGGAAAAGAATATGCAGAATTATGCGCTCTTGCCTACCGGCAAACGATTGCGGCGAATAAGCTTGTTCAAAGGGCCGACAAAGAGTTGCTTTATTTCAACAGGGAGCTCGGAACAGTAGATGTCTTCATGGCATCGGCACCCTTATTTTTATATTTTAATCCGGAATTAGTAAAGGCGCTCATGAACCCCTTATTTGAATATAGTGAAACCGGTAAATGGCCAAAAGCGTATCCGGCTCACGACTTGGGTCTTTATCCAAGAGTGTGTCAACAGGATTTCTTCGATTTACCTGTTGAAGAAGCCGGGAACATGCTGATTCTAACCGCTGCTGTTACAGCCATTGACGGGAATGGTGCATATGCTGACAAACATTGGGAAATACTCTCCAAATGGAATGATTATTTAATTCAAAATGGAATAGATACAAAAGATCAGCCATCTACAGATGTTTTTACATCTGTGATACCCCATAATGCCAATTTATCCATAAAAGCAATTATGGGAGTGGCTTCTTATGCTTATATGGCCAAGATCCTCGATAAGAATGAAATATCTGAAAACTATTTCAACAAAGCCAGGGAGATGGCAAGTGAGTGGGAAAAACTGTCGAATGCGGGCGACCATTATCGGATAGCATTCCATCAACCGGATTCTACCTGGAGTCAGAAATATAATTTACTCTGGAACAATGTATTGAATCTCGGTATTTTCCCGGATTCGATACATAAAAAAGAAATTGATTACTATAAAACAAAACAGAATAAATACGGATTACCTTTGGATAGCCGTGATCAATTTGCCAAGTCGGATTGGATATCCTGGATAGCTGCCATGGCAGAAGATAAAGAAGGTTTTCAGGAATTTATAAGACCTTTGCATCGGTTTATGAATGAGACAACAGACCGTGTTCCTATGGCAGATCTCATAAATACAGATACTGCAACCCACCGGGGATTCAGAGCGCGTTCCGTGGTTGGCGCCTATTATATGAAACTTTTAAAAGAGAAACTCAATACGAAAAACAATGAAAATAAGGAGTAATACGATTTATAGAGCTTGTATCCTATTCTTGCTGATAACAGTTTGTATTTCCTGTAGGAAGGATACCAAAAAAGCGGAAGCCGAAAAGATAGTTACAGAATGGACGGGAAAAGAGATTATTTTTCCTGCCGATATACACTGTACGTACCTAGGCCGCGATACGGTTTGCCCTGATCTCGATACTCCGTATAAAATCCTCCTCTATACTGATTCTACCGGATGCACAGATTGCAAATTGAAACTTTATAAATGGAATGCTATAATAGAGGAAGCGGAAACAATCATGCCCGGAAAGGTCAGCTTTCACTTCTTTTTTCAGCCTAAAGATGAAAAAGAGTTGAAGTTTATGCTGAGACGGGATAATTTTAGGCAAGCCGTCTATATAGACAGTCAAGACAAGCTGTACAGAGCAAATAAATTACCCGGCAATATGAGTTACCAGTGCTTCCTCCTGAATAAAGATAATAAAGTGCTTTTGATTGGAAACCCCACTCTCAATCCTGCAATATGGGATTTGTACAAGCAAACTGTTATGGAAAAGGAGAGTATGGGGCAGGAAGGAGATATTCCCCTTTTGATAAAAGATATCTCAGTTTCCTGTGGCTGCACTGTTCCCGAATGGGATAGGAAACCGATAAAACCGGGGGAAAAGACAGAAATAAAAGTAAAAGTGACGCCTGATGGTACGGGGTATTTCAGAAAAACCGTAACAGTATTTTGTAACACAAAGAGAGGAGCAATTCCACTATCCGTAAAAAGTACGGTAAAAGGATAAACCAAAGGGAAAAGGGCGGAGGATTGTCTCCTCTTGCAAAGTCCGACAATAAGACTCCGCCCTGCCTTCCCTGCTTAACAAAAAGAAAGGAGGTAATGCAAAGGTAAGTATTAAAATTTGAAATCCGAGTGGTTTTTCACTTGTTGAGACAACGGGCTGACAGTTTAAAACCTGTTAAAACTTATGCACCGACCAGAAAATCATCATAGGGAATACCTAAATCATGGTTCTTGTGGTATTCTTTGATGATTTTTATCGATCGCCACACCGATCGTAGCACATAAAAGTCTCCGGGATTTTCCCATCCCGGGATTGTAAATTAAAAAAATATCAATTTAAAAATTTGATTCAAAATGAAAAAGAAAATTTTATGCGGAATTGCAGTGTTGGCGACAGTGGCCATTGCAGCATTTAACATGAATTTGAATGTGAATAATGGAGAAGTTTCCTCTTTATCTTTGGCTAATGTGGTAGCATTAGCAGGAGAAAATGATGGAACTAACAAATGTATCCAAAATCACACAAGTGTGTATAGTAAGGAAATGTGCAGTACTTATCCTGTGAAGTATAGAATTCAATCGGGATTGAATTATACTTTTAAAAAAGATCCTAATGGATTTCTAACTCAAGGGAAAAAAGGCTTTGAAGGAACAATTACCAATGAATGTGCAGTTTGGCCATCACCCACGACGACCAATGTAACAGCCCCAACGGTAAATTGTTAGCATAATATTTTTTGGTTTATGGTGGTTTTTCATAATCACCATAAACTAATTTCTAACTCTATAACTCAGGCACAAATGAAAAATATTTGGAATCTTTTGTTTCTTTCAATTCTTGTTTCATGTACGGCTTCTTCAAGAAGATGGGATACTTCCCCTATTGCAAGAAACGAAGAATTATATGTAGTTAATATAGATAACGCACCAAGAGAAGATTTTATTAATTTATCCAGTTTCTTATTGTTGTAATGGATAGCGAAATAACTGAGACTGTCTTAGTTTTTGACAAAGAGGGTCGTTTCCTGCATCGAATTGGGCAAATCGGACAAGGGCCAGGTGAATATATAGATATCACAGACTCAAGTATAGATTTTGAAAAAAAAGAAATCTATTTAATTGATTTTCCAACGAATATGGTACATAAATATGACATCATTTCCGGGAAGTTTATTAACTCGATATATATAGATCGCGATGATTTCAAGAGTTATTTTATGCAATATGTCAATGGTAAAATATATACTAGTACGATACCATACTTTGGAACTGATGATTCTTTCTTGTTACAGGAATTTAATGCAAGTACAGGAAACCCAAAATCTTCCTATTTGAATGCTTCAGCATACAATAAGGGATGGAATGACTTTTATTCTCGTTCTGATGGATTCTTCTATCCAAATGAAGATGGAAGTATTAAATATATCCAGATGTTTATGGATACTGTCATCTCTATAAGAAATGATGAAATTATGCCTTATTTGGCGATTAAATCCAAAAATTGGATTACGGAAAAGGATATCCAGGATTTAATTGAATACAAAATAGCAAATGAGGGGACTTTGTCTCACGAAATACTATTTGGACGAAATATTTCATATAATATTAATCATTACTTTGATTTAGATAATATAGTTTATTTCCAATATCTAAATAGTGGAAATATGGAATTTGTTATTTATAATAAAGAGAACAATACAACGAGAAGAGCAGATTTTCTTAAAGATGATATTGTGTATAATGGAGACTGGTTTTTATTACCATCATTTGCATATGCAGATAGTAAGGGAGTATACAGTTATCTCAAGACAGAACAAATCCCCCGATTTTTGGAAATTGCATATTCAGATGGTTTAAATGCTGATTTAGATAAACGGGATCTCTTAAAGGGATTGCCAGAAGATTCAAACCCGGTAATATTCTATTATTCAAATAGATAAAATATTATTTATTTAAGAAATACAATACTTAATATGAGACTTAGGTTGTAATAGATATTGGAGGGATATTGGTATTTTTGGCGATAAAGGTCAAAAAACCGAATGAATATGTTCAGTTAACAGATATTTTAATCAGTTCTACAGATATATCATTGAATTTAATAAGTAGAATGAATAAAAAGATCTTGAAATAGAGTGTTATGGAAAAATATTACTATATAATCCTATTGATTGTCATGCATATTTCATGTGACAAAGGGGATGTACGTCGAGAGGTAACGGCAGATACCTTTATTTTCATTGATCGGGAGGAAATTAACATAGAAGTGATGGAGAAAGCTTCGACATATATAGAAGCCGTTCAATATATTCCTTTAGAAACTAATAATCAAAATATAATCGGAAATGTTACAAAAATCATATTATCTTCTAATTATATCCATATTTACGATAGTCAAACTAATAATGTCTATCAGTTTGATTATAAAGGAAAATTTGTAAGAAAAATAGGAACAACGGGAAATGGACCGAATGAATATGTAAGAATATCTACTTTTTCCGTTAATCCAAAAACAGGGAATATAGCAATTTATTGTGAAATTAAGCAATCAATAATTGAATTCACTTCGGAAGGATTACCAATTTCGGATAGAAAATTGGGATTTGTTTGTTCTGATTTTATATATTATGAGGACGGATATATGTTTTACGGGGGAAGATTCCCAAATCAAAACATATTTAAAGATATTTTTCCGGAACAATATCGATTGGTAAATATAGGTGCAGATAATGAAATAGTGGAAAAATATTTACCTACAACATATAATGAAGAATTATTAAGAACAGCTATTACCTCTGAGAGAAATTGTTTATATTACACACATGACAATGAGCTTAGGTTATTGGAAAAGTCAAATGGACTTGTATATGATGTGAATAATAATATGAAGTCAATTTACGTTGTTGATTTCTATAAATATACAATACCTGTTAGTTTTTTTTATGATTCAGATATTGGAGAGAAAGATATCCAATGCATTGAAAAAAGTGATTGCTGTTATTTATCATCATTTTTTGAGACGGATAACTATATTTATTTATCATATGTTGTAAACGGTTATAATAAAATGATTAGCCAATGCATGTATCTTAAAGGAAATGCAAAATCTGTCAACATTGGACCGATATGGGTTAATGACATTGATAACATAGCCATGCCGACAATCATTACATCTTTTAATAATTCTCTAGTCGGGTATTACGAAGCATATGAATTAAAAACGATGATTGATTCGAACACAAAAGAGTTAATATCAAAGATAACAGAATTGGGTGAAATAGTAAAAGAATCAGATAACCCGATAATCAGTATCATAAAATTAAGAGATATAAGTTGACTCTGTCATTATTCGTTTAGCGTTGATTTGTAGATTATTTCTTATTATGAAAACAATAATTTTAATACTCCTTGTATCAGCCATCAGTTGCATGAACGTTCATTCGCAAACCGTCATACATTCGTCTAAGTCAGATGAACGTATTATTTCTTCCGAAAAGATTGAATACCTAAATATGGAAGTAGGATGGGCGCAAGAAAAGAAAGTGTGGTATTATTATGGGAACCGGATAATGGTTACGCCTGTATCCTACAAATTGATAGAAACAACAGACAGCACTTATATGTCGAATGGGAAAGAAATTAAGATCCGGATAGAAATCAGAGAGGAATCATCCGGCAGTTATCAAACTTCTGAAGATGGGTGGAAGTGGAATAATGGAATTTGGATCTTTAGCGGGGATACCGTCCGTTCATATCCTCCGTCTTTTACAAAAAAAGGCCATGTAAGGAAAATGAGAATCGATAATGATGGCCGGAAAACGATTCAAACGGCTGAAATAGAGGAATTTTATCGAATTGATAGTGAGAAATGGACTTGGAGTTCAGATAGGAGAATTTGGCTTTATGACAATATTGACGTTCATAAATTGCCTAAATATAAAATCATAAAGTCAAGGATAGTTACTCATACCAATTAATACGGATCAATTACATCAAAAATTTAAGAAAATTGAAAGTCAAAAAAACGACAAGATCAATTATCCAGTGGATCTTTATCATTTTGGGTGCCATTGTTCTCGCTGTCTCCCTGCGTGTCTTTATCTTCGACACCTACACGATACCCACCCCATCGATGGAACCGGCCATCATGTCGGGCGACCATGTGGTGGTGAATAAACTCGTGCCGGGCCCCCGCATTATCAGGAACTTCTTTTCCTTGGGGAAAGGAGTAAAACCGGTCTTTACGAGATTAACCGGCTGGAAGGTTGAACGTAACGATGTGCTTATCTTCAATTTCCCATATTCAGACCGGGGGCGGATGGATTTGGATATGAACCTTTTCTACGCTAAACGGTGCGTTGCGGTTCCGGGTGACACCTTTTATATCGAAAACGGGTTCTATAAAGTAAAGCATGTTTCAGACACATTGGGATACCATGAAAATCAACGTATCCTGTCTGAAAGGCCGGACCATGAATTTGCCCCCGAGATATTCCATTGTTTCCCTTACGACTCTCATCATACATGGAGTATCAAGAATTTCGGACCGGTTTATATTCCGGAAAAAGGATCCACAATGCCGATCGACACCCTGAATGCAATAATATACCGGAACCTGATCACATATGAAACCAGGAAACCGGTATCGGTAAAAAATGGGACAGTGGTATTAGGAGATAGTGTTATCAGTGAATATACTTTCAACAGGAACTATTATTTTATGGCTGGCGATTATGTTTTCGATTCCCAGGACTCCCGCTATTGGGGGTTATTGCCGGAAGATCATATCACAGGAAAGGTCTCTTTTGTATGGAACACCAAGGATATGCGTACCGGTAAGATCAGATGGAACAGATTTTTGAAAAAAGTAAAATAGAAGAAAGGTGCTGAAAAAGATCGTACATAATTCAATCAACTCCCTATTACTGGTGCCATTTATAATGGTGTTGAGCACTGTTTTTATCGTCAGTAAGGATTTGGCAAACGGAATAGTGGCGGGAAAATATTTCTGGTTTTATCTTTCCATGATGCTGATTTCCGTAAATATTATGGTTTCTTTCTGTATGAACCGCAAAAAAGTTGTTTTTTCCATATTGGATATACTCATCGGCATATTCTGTGTTTCCGGAGTAGTAATAACATACATCCATAACGAAAGTATATCTAACAAATCGGTAATATTGTTACTGGTCTTACTCTTGTATTTTTATTTTAAAGTCTTCATCGTCCAATATAGATGGAACGCGTTTATCCTTATCATTGTCTTTGTTTCCACGGGATTTGTTGAGGCAATATGGGGCTTAAAACAACTGTATGGTTTCTCTTCTTCACAACATAGCCTCTTTAAAACGACAGGTTCATTTTTCAATCCGGGCCCTTACGCCGGGTACCTGGCAATGATCATGCCGCTCGCATTTTACTATATCCTCAACGATTACCGCATATTTAAGAATAAATTCCAATATACCCATATTCCATTCTATTGCAGAGGGGGGATATCTCTCCTGTCATTTTGCAGTATTTTGCTGGTACTCCCGGCAACAATGAGCCGGGCTTCATGGATTGCTGCGGTTACAGGTTGCCTTATAGCAGGCATATTATACCTGATGAAAAATCGAAAACTAAAAATATACATCAAACGTTTTCGCAACCACATACTATTTATTTTGTTGGGAATAGTAGCCCTTTCAATGGTCGGATTGGCAGGTATTTATTATTTAAAAAAGGATTCGGCGGATGGAAGGGCCTTTATCTGGAAAACGTCCATACAGGTTATCAAAGAACACCCTTTGGGAGTCGGTTTAGGTAATTTTCCCGGGGTTTATGGTGAAAAACAGGCTGAATATTTTGGCACACAACAAGGCTCGGAACAGGAGCAACTTGTAGCCGGGAACCCTGAATACGCATTCAATGAATATGTGCAGGTATGCGTTGAGTCCGGAATAATTCCATTCTTCCTATTCATTTCTATAATTATATGTATTGTTTATACTGCCGTCAGGAAAAAAAGATACGCGCCCCTTGGTGCCTTTTCCTCCATATTGGTCTTTGCTGCTATGTCATACCCGTTCAGTATCCTTCCATTCCTGATCTCATTTGTTTTTTTAATCGCTTTATGCCTGCCGGACAATCTGGCAAAGAACTACGCTTATTCACCAAAACTTTCAGTGACAATCATCTTTATTGTAGCTTTATTTTTTATCACAACGTTCTCTATCTATAACAGGTATCCGTCATATGATGCATATAAGCGGTGGAATAAATCGAAAACTTTATATGGCGTAGGTCTATACAAGGATGTGAATAAAGAATATGCCAAAATATATCCTTATCTTGATCATGAAGTAGAATTTTTATTTGAATACGCTCAAAGCCTTTCCAGATCAGAGTACTATGAGGAAAGCAACCGGATTTTAGAGAAAGCCATAAGAATCAGTTGCGACCCGATGCTATACAATATCACGGGAAAAAACCACCAGGCAGTTGGTAATTATGCTTTGGCAGAACAATATTTTAATAAAGCGGCTATGATCGTGCCCAGCCGGCTATACCCTTATTACCTGCTGGCGAAACTCTACGATGAGATGGGAGACAAGGAAAAAGTGTGTCAAATGGCCGGATTTATCCGGTCAAAAGAAGCCAAAGTACATTCTACGGCGGTTGATGAAATGAGGGAAGAAATGAGATCTCTATGTGAAAAATATAAAACGAAATAATTATGTCAAAGAAAATTCTTATGGGTATCGTCCTTACATCTGTATTGTATTCATGCTCATCCAACAAGGAAAATGAAGAGAACGAAAAGGAAGTGATAACAGAGATACCACAAGATAAACCGGTGGAGGTGAAAGCTAAACTGTTGGAATACCGGGATTTCAACTATGAATTGATCTCCAATGGGACAATAGCTGCCTTGCATAAAGCGGATTTACGCTTTCAGTCGCAGGAACACATTGTGAAGATATATGTGAAGAACGGCGAAAGAGTGGCCAAGGGCCAAAAATTGGCGGAACTCGATAAGTTCAAACTGCAGAACAGTATGGAACAGGCAGAAGAATCATTCGAGCGGGCCAAACTCGATTTGCAGGATGTGCTTATAGGCCAGGGATATTCTCTTGTCGATTCCACACAGATCCCCCCTGAAATAATGAAAATCGCCAAAATCAGGAGTAATCACGAGCAAAGCCGCAATAATTATATAATGGCTAAATACAATCTGGATATGACCACATTATACGCCCCGTTTAACGGGGTCATAGCGAACCTTACCGTCAAGGAATACAACCAGCCCGGAGGGGATCCCTTCTGTACGATTGTCGATAACCAGAATCCCGAAGTGGTCTTTCATATCCTTGAAAATGAATTGGCTCTTATTAATCTGAATGATAAGGTAATAGTATCTCCTTTCTCTCAAAATACGTATTCCGTAGAGGGAAGGGTATCCGAAATGAACCCCATCATTGACAAAAACGGGATGGTAAGAGTGAAAGCTGTGGTAAGCAACCGGGACAATAAATTTTATGAAGGCATGAATGTAAAAGTGCGTGTACAGCGTTTGTTGGACAAACAGCTTGTAATCCCCAAGTCCGCTGTGGTATTAAGGACTAATAAAAAAGTGGTATTTACATTGAAAGGCAGTAAGGCCATGTGGAATTATGTGGAAACAGCGCAGGAGAACTCCGACAGCTATGTACTTGTCCCGGATAAAATAAATGCCGGAGATAGTGTGATATATGACGGGAATATGAACCTGATGGATCAGGTACAGGTAATCGTTAAACGGTAAATTATGAAAATCTGAGTTGTGAATTAAAATTATAAAATAATTGCATGATCAAATATCTTATTCATCGCCCCATATCCGTATTGATGGTTTTCTCGGCACTTTTTATACTGGGTATTATTGTCTACATGAACATCCCGGTATCCCTGCTGCCCAATATAGCCATACCCGAAATGACCGTGCAGATATCCGGGCAGAATACTTCTGCCCGTGAGTTGGAAAACACGGTGGTCAGCCACGTCCGCCAGCAGTTGATGCAAGTGGGCAAACTGCGGGATATCCGCAGCGAAACCCGTGATGGCCACGCGGTCATTCGACTGAGTTTCGAATATGGGACCAATACCGACCTGGCCTTTATCGAAGTGAACGAGAAGATCGATGCCGCGATGAACTACCTGCCCCGTGAAATGACCCGTCCGCGGGTGATCAAAGCCAGCGCTACCGATATCCCGGTATTCAGCCTGGACCTCACCCTCCGTTCCGACAGTAGCTTCGAACAAACCGATGTCGCAAAATTCATTGAACTGGGTGAGTTTGCAGAAAGTGTCATCCGGCGGCGCTTCGAACAACTGCCCCAAGTGGCGATGATAGATATGTCGGGGATGATGAAAAAACAAATCATGATTTCTCCCGATAAGAGAGTGCTTGATATCAGCGGTATTACATTGTCTGATATCGAGAGGGCATTGAATAATAATAATGTGGATCCGGGGAGCATGGTTGTCCGTGACGGATATTATGAATATGTGATCCGTTTTTCCTCCATACTTAGGACGCTGGAAGACATCGGGAATATTTATATCCGCAAGAATGAACGTATATACCAACTGAGAGATCTGGCCAAAGTGGAGTTTGCACCTGAAAAAGAACAGGGAATGGCGATATACAACGGTAAGCGTGCCATCGTCCTTTCGGTAATAAAACAGTCGGAAGAAAATATGAGCAGCATGCAGCGTGCCATGAATGAGGTGGTAGGGCAATTCCGGAAAGATTTTCCGGAAATAGAGTTCAATATGACGCAAAACCAGACGGAACTTCTCGACTATACGATATCCAATCTGCAACAAAACCTCATCCTCGCGTTTATCTTCGTATTCCTGGTCTCTGTGATTTTCCTGAAAGACGGGCTTTCCTCCGTTATTATCGGCCTGAGCCTGTTTGTATCGCTTGTTATCAGTCTTTTGTTTTTCTACCTGTTCAATGTTTCCCTGAATGTAGTCTCCTTAACCGGGTTGATCCTGGCTTCGGGAAACATGATAGACAACTCCATTGTCGTTACCGATAACATCGGACAATACCGGAAGCGGGGTATGGCGTTGGATCGAGCCTGTATAACGGGAACCAAAGAGGTGAGTGTCCCGATGTTGAGTGCCGCATTGACCAATATCTCTGTTTTTCTCCCCCTTATCTTTATGAGCGGGATAGCCGGTGCCATATTTTTCGACCAGGCGTTTTCCGTTACGGTCGGGCTTCTGGTTTCGTATCTTACGGGAATGACGCTTCTTCCCATACTTTACAAAATTGTATATTCAGCAAAGATTCCTTTTATCCTACATAATAAAAATACGGCAATAAAGAAAGAAGAAAAGGATTCCCTTGCCCAGAAAATGTACCATAAGGGGATTGATTGGGTATTCTCCCACAGGATGCTGACTTTGATGCTCATGCTTGTTTTGTCCCCGGTGTGTGTGGCGTTGTTCATGGTTATCAGGAAAGAAAAAATGCCGGATATCAACCAAAATGAGGTCATAGTGCATGTTGAATGGAACGAGAATATTCATATACAGGAAAATTATGGTCGTTGTATCCATTTCTTCAAAACGTTCGGATCCCAAACGGAGGAAAATTCCGGTCTGGCCGGCCTGCAACAATTTTTATTGGATCGGGACCGGGATTTATCTTCCACCGAAGCGGAGATTTATCTGAAAACCCCCACAGCAGAGGAAATAAATCAGCTGAAAGAAAGTATCCAAAACTATTTTCTGCAACGATATCCGGAGGCCTTGGTCACATTTTCGCCCGTAGGTAATATTTTTGAGAAGATATTTACCACCGGAGAAGCAGACCTGGTCGTGGAATACTATTCTACGGATAAAACCCGGAATGTGGATGCGGAGACAATTCTTTCTATTGAAGAAAAACTGGAACGTTCTACCGGAGAGGTCCCCGTGGGGAATTCGTTCCAGAACCAGGTGAATTTGCGTATAGACAGGGAAAAGCTGCTACTTTACAATGTTGATTACGATCTAGTCTACCAGACGCTAAGAACTGCGTTTAAAGAAAATCAGTTCGCGACACTACGTTCCCAGCAGCAATACCTGCCAATACTGTTAGGGGATGAAGAAAAAACGGTTACGGAGGTTATCGATAATACGCTGGTCGAGATCTCCACAAATAACGACGGCACAAAAAATAAAGTGGCCCTTTCCACTTTTGTGACAGCTACCCCTACCGAAGACCTGAAGACGATCGTGGCGGGAAAAGCGGGGGAATATATTTCCTTCCCGTACTTTGAGACAGACAATGCGGAACGGATCATGGACAAGGTAAAAACCGGGACAATAAAGGATAGGGATTGGGAGATTGATTTTTCGGGGGGATTCTTTTCCAACAGGAAGATGATCAACGAAATGATCGTGATCCTTCTTGTTTCGATCATGCTCATGTATTTCATCTTGGCCGCCCAGTTTGAGAATTTCAAACAGCCGCTTATCGTATTATTGGAAATACCGATCGATATCGCCGCCGCTTTGGGTTTACTGATCATTACGGGGCATACGCTGAATCTGATGTCTGCCATAGGTATCGTGGTCACCTGTGGTATCATCATCAATGACTCCATCCTTAAAATTGACGTGATGAATCAACTGCGAAAAGAAGGGATGCAGATTATGGAAGCGATCCATGAGGCCGGCCGCAGGCGGTTGAAAGCTATCCTGATGACCAGCATGACCTCCATTGTGTGTATGCTCCCACTTTTGTTTACCAATGACCTGGGGTCTAATCTCGAGAAGCCCTTGGCGATAGCTACCATCGGAGGAATGCTCATGGGGACTCCCGTCAGCTTGTTTGTCGTACCCTTGGTTTATTGGTGGATATACAGGAAGGAAGAAAAAAGAAAGGATAAATAAGATCTTAAATAAGCGATAAATGAAGACGAAAAGGATACTATTATTTTGTCTGAGTACAATTCTAGCCCCGGTTTGGGCTATTTCCCAGACAGTAACACTTGACCTGGACCGGAGCATCGAAATAGCTTCTGACAGTTCACTGCAGGCTTTCCGGGCAAAAAACCTGTATATGGCTAATTATTGGGAATACCGCTCCTTCAGGGCGGGCCGTCTGCCCTCATTGTCTTTAAGAACAACACCCATTCAATACCGGCGTGATTTTACACAAAGGTACGATTCGGAGAATAACATCGATGTATACAGGCGGCAACAATCGTTGCACACCTACGGGAACCTTTCCATAAGCCAGAATTTTGACCTTACGGGAGGTACATTCTTCATAGACTCGGAACTGGGGTATATGCGCAACTTCGGGGACAATACCTATTCGCAATTCAGTTCGGTCCCGGTACGTATAGGGTATTCCCAGTCCCTGTTTGGCTTTAACAGTTTTAAGTGGGAGAAAAAAATAGAACCCCTTAAATATGAAAAAGCCAAGCAGCAATTCCTGTATGCAATGCAGGAGATATCGGAATCGGCCATCTCTTACTTTTTCTCGTTGGCCATGGCGCAGGCAGAATACGACATGGCAAAAGAAAATGTGGCTTCTTCCGATACACTTTACCACATAGGTGCAAAGAGGTACAAGATAGCCTCCATATCCCAATCCGACCTGCTGACATTGAAACTCAATGTGGTAAATGCGCAGAATACCCTGCAAAACACGGAAATATCGCTAAAAAGAGCCATGTTCGGTTTTGTATCCTTTCTCAATATGGACAAAGAAACACACGTGATGCTCGAACTGCCCGGACGTCCGGAAAAAATAGAGATATCGCCGGATTTGGCCCTTCAATATGCAAGGCTGAACAATCCCGATTTTATGGGATTCGACCAGGAGAGGCTGGAAGCTGAAAGGGAAGTGGACAGGACAAAAAAAAGCTCAAATTTTGACGCCAGCTTTTCAGTGAGTGTCGGATTCAACCAGGTGGCCGGTAATTTGACGGAAGCATATAAAAATCCCCTTCAACAGGATGTAGTAAGTATCGGACTGACGGTACCTATTGTCGATTGGGGAGTACGCAAGGGCCGTGCGAACATGGCCCGTAATAACCTGAACGTGATAAAAATATCTATCCAGCAAAAAGAGATGAACCTGGAGCAGGATGTCATTATGACGGTAAATGATTTCAATGTCCAGCAAAACCTTATAAGTAGTGCCGAGGAAGCTTTGGAGTTGGCATCCATGGCCTATGATGTGACAAAAGAACGGTTTATTATCGGTAAAACCGACCTGAATAGCCTTATTCTTTCCCAGGAAAGACAGAACAGGGCGCATCAAAATTATATCTTGTCGCTCAGGAATTACTGGTTAAGTTACTATAAATTAAGGAAGTTGACGCTTTACGACTTTTTAGGACAAGAGGTCCTGAGCGAACAGTTTGACAGGATAGAAGGGGTGAAAAACTGATATTATATGCGGGATAAAGATGAATTGACATATAGGGAGAATAAGGAAAAAGAGAGGGCAACAGGAAGATTCCCTTCTTTCTCCATTATCGTTGTTTTTATTTGTTTACTTATACTGGGATTAATCCTGGTTCCACAGTTGTCTGTAAAGCTCAATCCCTCAAGGAAATATCCGGTAGTCAATATTTCGTTCAACATGTGGGGACAATCGGCAAGGGTGATAGAGATGGAAGTAACTTCCAGGCTGGAAGCAATGCTCATGCGGATAAACGGGGTTCAGGACATAAGTTCCTATTCATCCAACGGGCAGGGCAGCATAACGGTGAGGTTATCCGAACATGTTGATCCGGATATGGCCCGGTTCGAGATGTCTACGGTTATCCGCCAGGCCTGGCCTTCCCTGCCGCCAGGGGTTAGTTATCCTTCCCTTTATATGTCAGGAACAACGGAAGAAGTAAACCAGCCGTTCATCCGTTACACGATAAATGCACCTGTTTCCCCGATTTTGATACAAGAGTATGTGGATAATAATATAAAAACAAAACTCTCAGGGCTGAAGGGTGTCGATCGGGTAGATGTAAGCGGTGCCAGCCGGATGGTTTATAAGCTGAAATATGATTTTATCCAATTACAAAATTATAAAGTCTCCCTTAACGATATACGATCAGCCATTCAGGCATACCTGAATAAAGAATTCCTGGGGACAGGTAAAATAAATGATGAAGAGGGCCATGAGCAATGGATCCGCATAGCCCTTATTGCCGGAAACAGGAACCAGCCATTTAATCCCTCTGTCATTCAGGTGAAAAATAGCGATGGAACAATTATATACCTGGACCAGTTGGTAGAAACCAGCTTCGAAGAGGAGGAAGCCTCCAGTTATTTCCGGATAAACGGGTTGAATTCGATTTATTTGTCTGTAACAGCTGATGATGCGGCCAACCAGTTGAATATGAGCGGTCAGGTTCAGCGATTGATGAAAGAACTCGAAAAGTCCATGCCTTCGGATTATGAACTGCATTTGTCGTATGATGCAGGTGAATATATAAAGGCAGAAATGGATAAGATATATTTCCGTTCGGGACTTACCGTATTGATCCTTTTATGTTTTATATTACTTATCTACCGGAATTTAAAATATTCATTCCTCATCATATTTTCTCTGGTTACAAATATCTCGATAGCGGCAATTCTTTATTATCTGCTGAAAATCGAACTCCAGATGTTTTCTTTGGCGGGAGTGACAATCTCATTGACATTAATTATCGATAATGCTATCATCATGTCGGACCAGATTATCCAGAGAGGGAACAAAAAAGCTTTCCTGGCTATCCTGACAGCCACAATCACAACAATCGGATCGCTGGTCATCATATTTTTTATGGACGAGGGCATAAGGCTCAATTTACTGGATTTCGCATGGGTCATTATCATTAACCTTGTCGTATCGTTATTTATAGCGCTGTTCCTGGTGCCTGCTCTGATCGAAAAACTCAAAATAGGAAAGAAGAAAAAAAATACAGGCAAAAAAAATAAAATGCATCAACGCGACAGGCTGTCCCGTATCCTTAAGAAAATAAAGGATAAAAGGTCATTGGCCATATTCAACCGGGTGTACGAAAGGATCATTTTATTCATGTACCGTAAAAGAGTCTGGTTTATCGTGGCACTCATATTGGCTTTTGGACTGCCGGTCTTCCTTCTGCCTGATAAGATCGATAAAAAAACGGAAAGGGGTTATTTTACCATAATTGAAACAAAGGGATTGGGATTCTGGGGAAACCTGTATAATAAAACATTTGGCTCTCCATTTTATAAAGAGACAATAAAACCGGTGTCGGATGTCGCGCTCGGCGGGACGATGCGCCTGTTCGCACAAAAGGTGCGCACCGGGTCGTATGCATCCGGAGAACGCAGTGAAACATCGTTGAATGTAGCTGCTACCTTGCCCAATGGTTCAACCAGGGATCAGATGAACACACTGATCCGGAAAATGGAAAACTATATAAAACAGTATCCCGAAGTTAAGCAGTTTGAAACAACTATTGAAAGTGGGCAGAGGGCCAGTATACGCATATTATTCGTAAAAAACCATCAAAGAAGTTCGTTTCCCCATACGTTGAAATCCAGACTGGTCAGTAAAGCGCTTGAGCTGGGAGGTGGTAGTTGGGGCGTTTACGGTTTAGGAGACGGTTTTAATAATGAAATCAAGGAGCAGGCCGGTTCCAGCCGGATAAAGCTTTTAGGGTATAGTTATGACGACCTCAATACATTGGCTCTGGCTATGAAGGACTCCCTGATGCAGCATCGCAGGATAAAAGAGGTGACGATCGACTCAAAATTCAGTTGGTACAAAAGTGACTATATGGAGTATGTCTTTAACCTGGATAAGGAAAGGCTGGCCCAGGAAAATATCCTGCCGGCAGACCTATTCCATTCACTGACACCGATGTTTGAAAAAAATATACATGCAGGAGATTGGATTAACGAGAGCCGGATAGAACCTGTCCAGCTTTTTTCCGAACAAATTAGCAAACTGGATATCTGGAACATGGAAAACTATCCGGGAAGAGTGGGGGATAGGGGATATAAACTGACCGAAGTGGCAACCATAGAAAAAGCACAGGTTCCCCAGGATATTGCAAAGGAAAACCAGGAATACCGTCTTTGTCTGCAATATGAATATATTGGCAGTTACCAACAGGCCTGGAACGTGATGGAACGCACCATTCAATCCTTTAATCAGACAGCACCGTTAGGTTATAAGGCCGAAAGTGAAGCTTACAGGTACTGGTGGGATCAAGGGGGAACCAGCCAATACTGGTTATTACTCCTGGTAATAGGAATCATATTCATTACTACAAGTATTTTGTTTAACTCCCTGAAGCAACCCTTGGTCATTGTCTTTATCATCCCGGTTTCCTTTATCGGTATATTCCTGACATTCTACTTGTTCGATTTAAACTTCGATCAGGGAGGTTTTGCCGCTTTTATCCTTTTGGCGGGGATCTCGGTCAATGCAAATATTTATGTTTTGAACGAGTACAATAACATCAGAAGAGCCAATATTCGGATAACGCCAATAAAAGCTTATTTAAAAGCATGGAATGTGAAGATCAGGCCAATTTTCCTGACTATTGTATCCACTGTGCTGGGTTTTATTCCCTTCATGGCAGGTGAACATAAAGAGGCTTTCTGGTTCCCCTTGGCAGCAGGAACAATAGGGGGGCTTATATTATCCTTTTTTGCATTATTTCTGTTTCTTCCACTGTTTATGGGGGTGGGAAGGTGCCGGTTAACTTAATTAAAGGATATCCAAATACAGTTTTGTACTTCTTTTTTCAGGTCAGAATCATTTGCTTGATACGTCATTATTTGTTTTAATTATAGCTGTTTGACCATTTTGTGGTAGGTCAAAATCACATAACCCTATTGCCAGTCTTATTTTTAAAAAGTTTTCTACATGAAGATAAACCATATATTTCTTGTTTTAGTAATCATTCTAATGGCTTTTACTTTAGCATGTAATGGAAATCGAAATAACATTGAAAGCGGGAAAGCCTCTAATGATTCTTTGGAATTTACTTATTTAAGGATAAATCCCAAGAAATTTAAAGATAATAGTGAATGGAGAGGTAACCGGAAAATATAAATTTAAGTTCACGACCAATAAAGAGACATTTAATTATAATAACAGTGAGGCCGTGAATAACGCTATTTACGAGAAAATAAAAAATGGCGATTATGTCAAATTGGGTTCATGCCTTGAATCAGATCACTATATATTTTTCAGCTACGGAATGGACGATTTTGTAATGGAATCATACATCACTAAAAAGATTTCGAGGTCAATAATGTAGGCCTGTTCTATTTTGATGATTTCAATGGTATTTCTTTTGGAGCGAGCATGATAAGTATTGAACGTAACAAATTAATAGCAACTATAGAACCGGCTGATTTACTTGCTCTAACGCAAAAAACAATAATGTATCGGAGAATCTCAGAGTTATAAAGAATAAAATAGACATGTCGGATAACCCGGTAATTATAATAATGGACTTAAAATGAAAACAAGCGGTGAGGCTCTGCTGGCAGAAGAATATGATAATTCACTGAAACCAATGGAGTAAGGAAAACTGACTTTTGGGGTCACTCCGGTTTTAGTATTAAATCCCTTTGTTTAAATATGTGTGAATAATCTGTATCTAACGTTAATAACTGGGTTTTTATGCAACATTTTTCTTAAAATTTCATCTATGGAAATAGAGGTGAAAACTTTCAATAACTGTATAAATACTTCAATGAAAAATTTAAGTCATTTATTATTAGGGTTATTCCTTATCCTTTTTCTTTTTTCCTGTGAAAAAGAGCCCATCGATTCCTCTTTTTATATAGAAGGAATGACTGCGGAGAATTATCCCCGTGTCGACGGTTCCACTTCCACGGCGCCCTTACAAACGCTTATTGCTTGTAAACTATTGAATTGCCGTTATGAATGGCGGCAACTGTTACATGCCTATTTCACATGGGAAATTGCGCCGAATTATGACGATGTGCCTCGCAGTTTTTTCGAAGAACGGATAAAAACATCGCAAACGCACCATTCTTTTATCAACTTAATCGATAAAAAGGCCGATTTTATTTTGACGCATCGTACCGTGTCGGACGATGAGAAAAATTATGCCGGGCAAGCCGACGTATCGTTAACAGAGACTCCGGTCGCACACGATGCTTTTATTTTTATCGTTAACGAGGAAAATCCTGTTAAATCGCTTACCCATAAGCAAATTCAGGATATTTATATGGGAAAGATAACCAATTGGAAAGAAGTCGGCGGAAACGATATGCCGATAAAGCCTTATGTACGGAATCAAAACTCCGGCAGTCAGGAACTGATGGAGACCATTGTGATGAAAGGGTTACAAATGCCGGAATGGAGCGAAGAAGCGGAACTTTCGAGCATGATGCTCGCTTTTACGCAGGTTCGCAGCGAAGAAAATGCTATCTGCTACACCGTATATTATTATAAAGAACAAATTGTGAGAGATGCCGAGCGTGTAAAAACATTGTCCGTCAATGGAATTTATCCCGATAAGAGCACCCTGTCAAGTCAAACTTATCCTTATATGGCGGATGTGTACGCCGTAATTCGTTCGGATCTGGGCAGGTTGTCCAATGCGTACAAACTTTATGAGTTGCTTCAAACAAAAGCGGGAAAGAGTGTAATTGCACAAAGCGGATATATTCCGAATTAATAAGAACGGAGTAATCTATCCCGTGCGCTTTATGATAAAAAACAGACAATAATAATTTAAAATCCCGGTTTATGAAAACAAACACTTATTTTTTTGCGCTTTTTGTATTGGCTTTTTTTATTTCGTGCCAATCGGGGCACGAAGATGACATTAATTTAGGGGATTGGAACAAGGGTGAAATGCCGGATATGTATAACGAGAAGTACAAGGACTATGATGAAAATCCGTTTTTGAAAGTAAGCGAATTCCCAAAATCCACGTTTTCCATTGACGCCGACGGCGCCTCTTATGCCAATATGCGCCGTTTTGTGTATCTCGGGCAAAAGCCGCCCAAAGCTTCGGTACGGACCGAAGAATATGTCAATTATTTTACGTACAATTATCCTGAACCTGAATCGAATGAAAATGTTGCATTGAGTTCCGATATTGTTACCTGTCCGTGGAATGAAGAGCATCATATTCTGCGATTGGGCATGAAAGGAAAAACTATTCCCGAAAATCAGTTGCCCAGTTCCAACTACGTGTTTCTGATCGATGTGTCCGGTTCCATGAACTCTCCCGATAAACTGGGTATCCTGAAAACAGGATTCAAGCAATTAGTGGACGAATTAAATCCGGAAGACCGGATCGCCATCGTCGTCTATGCCGGGCAGGTGGGGGTGCTGCTGCCATCTACCAGTGCATCAGAAAAGGATAAGATTAAAAACGCGATCGATAAGTTAGGCGCCGGAGGTTCAACGGCCGGGGCAGCAGGAATTACAACGGCATACGAAATCGCACAGGAAAATTTCATTCAGGATGGGAATAACCGCATCATATTGGGAACCGACGGCGACTTTAATGTGGGTATTTCCTCCACCGATGATTTAGTAGAACTGATAGAGGAAAAACGGAAAAGCGGCATTTACCTCACGGTGCTGGGTGTAGGTGGAGGCAATCTCAACGACCACATGATGGAACAAATTGCCAATAAAGGGAACGGCAATTACGAGTATATCGATAATGCATCGCAGATACAGAAAGTATTTGTGTATGAGAAATCGAAATTCCATACGGTTGCTAAAGATTCCAAAATACAGATTACGTTCAATCCCGATAGGGTGGACTCTTACCGGCTCATTGGCTATGAAAACCGTAAATTGAAAGATGAAGAGTTTGAAGACGACGAAAAAGATGCCGGTGAAATAGGTGCTTCCCAGACCATTACAGCATTGTATGAAGTGGTGTTGAAGAGCACGGATGCTGCGGGCGAATACGCCGATTTCGATTTCCGTTATAAATTTCCGGACAGTGATAACAGCCGGATACTGAATCTCTCCATTCAAAATAAACCGGTTAGTATAACTTCCGGTTCGCCTGAAACGCGTTTTGCAGTAGCGGTTGCCGGATTTGGCTTGCTTATGCGGGAATCGGAATACAAAGGTTCGCTCGATCTGAAAAAGGTAAAAGAGCTTGCCGGTTCTTCCCTTTCTTTTGATCCTAACGGGTACCGTAAAGAATTTGTGGAACTGATCGGAAAAGTGAATTAAAGTAAAAGAACCGGTATTAAAAATAGAAATACAGAAGCTGACGAAGATGAATATTATATGCCGATTTATTATTGTTTGGATCATTGCAGTGATTTTTTTCTCTTGTGATAAGAATATGATCACTCCGCCGGACATAAATGCCCCCACAATTATAGACACGGAACTATACAATGGGATTTCCGGTGTGAATGTGTTGGATGCGGAGATTATTGGTGATGTGCTTAAAGTGAGCATCGGTGCAAGCGGTTGCGACGGTTCAACATGGGAAGCCCGGCTGATCAGTGCGGGAGGGATAATAAAAACAAATCCGCCGCAACGCGAAGTAAAAATAGAGTTTATAAACAAAGAAGTATGTGCTGCCGCGTTAACAAAAACGTTTGTTTTTGACCTGAAGCCTCTCCGGGTAAAGGAAATCCGAAAAGTAAGTATTCATTTAGAGGGGTGGCCTCACCTGTTATTATATACATATTAATTAAAAACGTCTTTGTTGGGGCATTACACTATAGGGTATAATATCCCAACAAATCATTTAACATTTTATTTTTGGTTGTTGGCGACCTTATATTTTCCTCAGCGCTTCCAGGTTCTCCGCGGAAGCGGCTTGTTTTCCTTCGGGCGTATAGAGCGAGGCGATCCTCGAAGCGTATGTTTCATATACTTTATGCTTTACGATCTTCATGGTGGAGTTCACCAAACCGTTCTGTTCGGAAAAAGGCTCTTCTATCACGGCAAAGCCTGAAGGGATCCAACGGTGGGGAAAGAGACCGTCATGCTTTCCGCCGCTCCTGTACTCATTCAATGCTTTTTCTATCAGAAGGGCCGCCTGTTCGGGATCGGCTTTCACTTTTTTCAGTTCTGCTGCGTTCGGCACGATCAGTGCCGTGGTATAGGGACTCTGATTGTTATAAAGCACACACTGGTCGATAAAGGGTGATGTGGAGACGATCGATTCCTCGATCCCTTCGGGAGAAAACTTTTCACCGTCATCACTGATCAATAACGACTTTGTACGCCCGAGCACGTAGAGGTAGCCATCTGCATCGATATATCCCATATCTCCTGTCCTGAGCCATCCGTCCACGATGGTTTCGGCTGTTGCCTGGGGATTTTTCCAATATCCTTTCATCACATTTCCTCCACGAATGATGATTTCTCCTTTTTCACCCGTGGGCACCGCCTGCAGGTTGTCGTCCACAATCCTGATATCCATGCGCGGCATCGGCTTGCCCGACGATCCCAACTTGTGCTCGTGTTGGCTGTTTGCCGAAATAATGGGGGTGGCTTCCGAAAGTCCGTAGCCCTGGTACATAGGTATACCGATCGCGTAAAAAAAGCGCTGCAGTTCAATGTCGAGCAACGCACCGCCACCGATAAAATAGTCCATATTGCTGGCAAACGATTTTCTTATCTTCGAGAAAATCAGCTTGTCGTAAATAGCCAGCATCCAACGCCCTCTGCCGCCTTTGTTGTACCCTTCCTTATTATACGCGTAGGCCGTTTTAAGCGCTCTCCTGAATAGTGCGGAGGTAAATTTTCCCTTTTTCTCGATCTCCGTTTCGATGTTTTTCCGGAAATTAACGGCAAGTGCCGGAACGCTCATCAGTAGATGGGGATTAATGATCTTCAGACTTTTGGGTACATTTCTCAAAATCTCCATGGGTGACTTTCCCATCGCGACGGAAGCAATGGAAGCCCCGCATTTCATGAAGGTGTAAATGCCTGCTGTGTGCCCGAAAGAATGATCCCATGGCAATATCAAGAGCGTGCGGTAATAAGAGGGCAGGCCGCGGAGGTGGTCTACTGCCTGTTCCGCATTGCACACGTAATTCCCATGGGTGAGCATGATCCCTTTTGGATTGGCGGTTGTACCGGATGTGTAGGATATATTCGCCAATGAATCGGCTTTCACGGTATCCATCCGTTCTTTTAAAGCCGAGGGATCCGTATTCATGAGCTTTCTCCCCTTTTCCATGACCGATTCAAATAACCATTCGTCTTTTTCGGGCTGATCTTCCGGATCGAGTAAGATATAGTATTTCACAGTATTGAACAATTCCTTTATCGGACGCAGTTTCGCTATTTGCTGATCCGATGCCAGCACGGCTACACACCCGGAATGATTGATCCTGAAACTCAAATCCTGCTCGGTTTGCAACTTTACGGACAGAGGCACACTGATTGCCCCGGCATGCAAAATGCCCAACTCGCCGATCACCCAGTTATTCTTTCCTTCGGAAATAAGGGCTACTCGGTCACCGGCTTCAATTCCTAAAGTAATGAGGCCTGCCGCGAATTGCATGGATTGTTCTTGTACCTGTGTATAGGTAAGGGAAGTATATTGTGTACCCTTTCTTGCTTCGTACAAATAAGGACGATCGCCATATTTTTCTACGGATTCGTTCAGGAAATCCAAGATAGTTCTGTCTCTCATATGATTGTATTTTTAAGAGGTCTGAAATTTGAGAGCCAAGATTATCAGAATAAAGAATCATGACATCTTTTCCCCTCGCGGATACAAATATACTATTATTTTCTACATAAGAAATTTTCATTGACGGTACTTTTTATGTATTGAGGTTGGTACCTGTAAAAGTAATATGAATCGGTAAAATAACCTGAAGACGTAACATGGATCTATTTTACCATTCAGGAAAAGGTACACAGTGAAATTTCATCTCTTATTATTTGGCGATTATACTTTTTTTATTTTTCTTTGTCTTATAAAATAAACGTTAAAATCATTTGCCTATAAGTCCTCTTTACTCTATTGAATTTATATAACAATTAAGAAGTAAAGCAATGGATACTTTCTGCATGATGACCGATGAGGAATTGGTTGTTTCGTATGCCGAGGGCAATGATGATGCGTTTGATGTACTCCTCAACAGGCACAAACAATCTCTTTACGCCTATATTTTCTATACTGTTCGTGATCAGGGGCTGGCTGAAGATATTTTTCAGGACACTTTTTTCAAAGCGATTACTACTATCAGGCAGGGTAGATACACTGAAACGGGCAGGTTTAAGGCATGGATCACCCGTATAGCGCACAACCTGATCATCGACTATTTTCGTCAGAGAAAAAATGAAAACACCGTTTCCAATGATGATTACGAGGTAGATCTGTTGAACAATTCCTCGCTGTGCGATGATACGGTAGAGCTGGAGATGGTGAAAACGCAGGTGTTCAACGATGTGAAGAAACTGATTGGTTTTTTACCTGATGTACAGCGCGAAGTGCTGGAGATGCGATATTACCGGGATTTAAGTTTCAAGGAGATTGCCGATGTTACCGGCGTGAGTATCAACACCGCCCTCGGACGCATGCGCTACGCCATTCTCAATATGCGTAAACTGGCGACTGACCACAAAATGATTTTAACCGTCAATTGAGCATGCTATTATTCATCTCCCCGGTCTGAAAAGTAGTTCCAGTTTGGGTTGCGGGCGCATCTTGCCGGAGAACATATCCCGGATCCAGATCATACCGGCTTCCACACCCATAGTGGGTTTGAACCAGTGTTCCACGGAGCCGCCGTAATAGGGAGTATTCATCATTGGCATCATGGGGCGGTTCGGCTGATTGTTGTTTTGTAATACAGGCATCCCTCCGTAGGCATTCAGATACCAGTCGTCGGAAAGCCGGTAGCGGCCATGCAGGTCGACCATTACTGCCGACTGGTTGAGGCTGAACATATTGCCGGCAGTCTTCATATAGGTCAGCCCTCCGTCGAACATCAGATTTCGATTCAGCTGGTAACTGGCGTCAATTCCTGTATTCCAGAAAGGCATTACCCCGAAATTGGAATTGTAACCACCGCTGATTCCCATCATCAATGCGGGATTAATGGTATAATGAGCTCCGGCATCTAATATGTAGTAATAGCCTTTGCCGAAAAAAGGAGTTTCCACCAGGCCGATTGTGGCGGATGAATGCAGCAGCAGGCCGGGCATCGGCATGGTAGTGGCAATGGCCGTACGGCTTTTGGTATTGATGAAGTCGGATGCGGCCCCATGCCAGTGGATGGGTGGGAGATTAGTATCCGAATGTTGTGGCGTCAGGGTGAATCGTTGGTAGGGAGTGAACTGCGGCAGAAGATTCTCTGCCGGATTCAGTCTGGGAAATCTTAAGGGAAGCTGCCCGGATCTGAGGGAATCGGCCTGTTTGGGTAATTCGCCGGTGACCCCGGTTTTCAGATCCAGACTATCCCCTTTCACCGGGATATCCTGCGCAAAACTTTTCGTGTATACGAAGAAGAGGATCATCAGAAGCGGAAAGTAAAATCGTCTCATATAGCCTGTGGAGTTAAGAGTTACCCTGCTGGAACAAAGATAATGTAAAAATTCAGGAAATCTTATTTTCAAATATCACTCTTTTCCTTATTTGCATTCTAATAAAACCTATACAGGGTGCTATTGCGGAACATTCAATCCTTCGTTTTCTATGGCATGAAAGAATTAGGAAGATTATAAATATTTGTTTTTGAGGGAATTGAGCTATTTTGAAAACTTGTTTCCAAAGCATAAAAAAAGAGACTGACTCTTGGTGTG
>NZ_CALNAT010000143.1 GCF_937873925.1 uncultured Proteiniphilum sp.
AATAACACGTCCCCCTTCTGCACCGTGTCGCCCTTTTTCCTGTTCAACCCGGTGATGATACAACTCTCTACCGATTGCCCCTGCTTGGGCATGATTACTACAACTGCCATTGATGCACGATTTAAATATGCAAATATATATAATTTTAATTATTATCAACTGTGCTGACCTATGCTGACGCGATGATATATTACCTTTGATTGCCTCCAAAGATAAATACCATTAAATTAATACATAATATTTTTGGTTCACCAAAAGTCATTCTATTCATTATATTTAACTTAGCCACACAGAAATATCGACAAATGTACTGAATTTGATCTTTCGGTCGGTTCAATAATTGATTTTTCCTCTGTGATTTTTGATAGAAATCTTAATCAGCTATAAATTAAAGAGGTTATCATACGTGTGACAACCTCTTCAACAATTTTACATAATCTCGACTGTATCTACTCACCCATGATCTGGACCTCGCATACTCTTTTCCGTTCTCTTATTTGATCCCAATCGATAAAATAAATAAACCCGAAATCTCCCAGGGAAAGTTCACCGTCGATTAAGGGGATTGTCTCTGAGCGGCCAAAGAATACCGAACGCAGATGGGCATCGGTATTCAGGCTTCCCTTCGGTTCTTCATCGGGAAACGTGAGGGCGAATTCAATATGCCTGGGGCCCGGATGAAGGTATTGCCCTTCTGTCCTGCAAGTAGGGACCAACTTCTCCATAATGTTGTTCAAATCCTGCTGCAAATATTCCCTTCCGAAAAAATTCAAATCGTGGGAGCATTCCTGTGTGATCACGGAGCATGTGGTATGATGCGAATAAATTACACAAATTCCGTTTTTGACTCCAGACTCATCAACAATTTTTTTAACGCCGTCGGTTACGTTGTGAAAATCGGGTCTGTGATCTTTCGACTGTAACTCAATTGTTCCTCTGTAAAGTTTCATTCTTTTAATCTCCTTTTAATTTTTTAAATTTATAATTTATCACTTACTTCCCGTGTACTTCATCCCATGCTATGCGCACGGCATGAATCATTTCATCTAACATAGCCTCCGGATCCCTGGCTTTCATGATGCCACTTGTAGTTCCTGTGGCGTCGGCCCCGGCTTTTATTACTCTGTAAACATCCTGTCCGTTCTTGATTCCTGCAGCCTGCAGGACCTGAATTTCCCGATTTACCCTTTTGACAGCCGAAGTAGTGGCTATTATGTATTCCTCGTCGCTGGTCTGTCCTGTCCCGATTAACTCCGTTGGTTCCGCCACAATGATATTGGGAGAGAAATGGGCGATAGCTTCCGCCTCTTTGAGAGAATCGGCACAAACAATGGTTACCAACCCGACTTCATCCGCCCGCCTGATTGCCTGATACAAATTAGCCATCGTCATCGGTTTTTCCGCATGGTTAAGCATCACACCCACGGCTCCGGCAGCTTTTACCGCTTCGGGAAGGATCGAACCCAATCCCCTGCCCACCGGTAAAGGATCCATATGCTGGGCAAATATGAGTACATGTTCGGTTTCTTTTGCTAACCGATAAATATCGGTAGGCTGAGGGGTTAAGATAATCCTCACATCGTATCTGGCTGAAGCTTCGTCGGCCGCTTTTGCCAATTTCAACATCTTTTCTCCATAGAGAAAAGCTTTTGGTCCAATCTCAAAAAATGGCGGTTTAATCGTTAGTCCTTTATACATGGTTATGTCAATTATTAAGTTTCTTTCCTACCGCTCCCCCCGGATGGATAAGGGCAAATTGCTCAATTTTATATCCGGTTTGTTCCATAATAGCGGAAAGCATGGCATCGAAAATAGCGACTGTGACTACAAAACTTGATGTGGCCATGATGTTTAACGGATCACTCTCCCTCCTGATCTTCATCGGAACCACTATTTGAGATTTCTCGGATAAGGGAGAATTCAGATTTTCCGTGATACCGATCAGTATTGCCTCTTTTTTATTGCACACATCGATGATCGGGAGCAATTCAGCCGTTTTTCCTCCGCGGGAAACCATAACCACCGCGTCCCCTCTTTTTATACATCCCAATCCGCCGTGAACAGCTTCCGCGGGTGACAGGAATTGAGCATTCCGTTCAATACAGCACAGAGAATGTGAAACATTTTTTGCTGCGCAGGTAATAATTTTGGAACAGGTACTCAATACTGTAACAGCTTCATAAAAACGCTCAATATCCAGGTAATCTATGATGTCCGATATAGCATCGCGTTCTATTCTCAGGGACTCTATTGCTTTCTGCATTATGACATCTCTTGTCAATCCTCCCATAATTCTTTGTTTTTAATATCTTTACTCCAATTTTTATATTTTTCCATTTCCACCGGATCGGGATAAATGGTTTCTGTGAACGCCATTTGACTTTCCATAACTTCATCCATATTCTTAAAGCGCGACATTCCTACCCTACATAACATCGCCGCCCCCTTACAGGCAAGTTCGCCGGATTCGGGCAGTAAAAATGGCCGGTCCAGTATATCGGCTTTAATTTGCAACCACAGCCGGCTACGGGCTCCTCCTCCTGAAGGAACAATGGCCTGCGCATCCGTCCCATCTAATTTTTTGACAAGGCCATCTAAACTCAATCCCGTCGACTCGAGGATCGCCCTTACAAAGTGACCGTGGGTATATCTTTTTTTTACGTTTATAAAACCTTTTAAATCCATATATTCGTTCGCAGATGATTTTGCAACCAGCCCTTCACATCCCGGCGCAATTGTTTCGGCCAATGCAAGCAGTTGGGGTATGGAAAGTGCGGGAGCATAATTTGATTGATACCACTCCAAAACTATCGCTCCGTTTGCATTGAAAGCCATCTGAAAATAGTGACTGTCATCCACCCCTTGCGAGATATTCACACCTATCCGTGGTTTATATTCCTTTTGGCAATTGACGCAAGCCAGAACGGTTCCTGTTGATTCACTGATGTAGTTCAGTCTGGGAAGCCCGGCACCGATAGCGACCATATGGTGGTCTAATCCGCCTGAAAACATATTTGTATCGGGAGATAAACCTATAAGCCCTGCACCTTTTTCAGTAAGATTTCCAACCAGACTTCCCATTTTTAATAGAGTCGGCAAATGTGTTTTTTCAATATTAAAAATGTCTGTAGCCTCCTGCCACCACCGACCTTCCGGAACATTTAGTAAACCCGTCATAGACGAAGTGCTTACATCACTTATACGGTTACCGGTAAGAGTAAATGTCAAATAATCAGAGATAGACATGATACTCCTTACCTTTTCCCATATATAGGGTTGTTGTTTTTGAAACCAACCTATTTTTGCAATAAGTGAATGTTTGCCGGGTGAAATTCCCAGTCCTGTTTTATAAAGAAAGTCCGTCTTCTTTAATAGTGTTTGCACTTGGGCAGATCCATCCTCAGCTCTCTCATCACTCCATAAAATCAAGGGTGTTAACGGATTATCCGACTCATCCAGTAGAAGGAAACTATTGGCCTGGGAAGAATAAGACAGAGCCTGTATTTTATTGGAAGATATGTTCGCCTCTTTCATTGCATACCGGATACAAAGACGGAGCGTTTTCCAGAAAACAGCGACTTCCAACTCACAAACACTTCCTCCATAGCCACTCTTTTCCACCGGATGCCTGCCTAACCCGTGCAGTTTTCCGTTTTCATCAAATATACCTGCTTTGAAATAACTTGTGCCTAAATCTATTCCAAGAAAGAAACTCATTTGTTCAATTGTTCAATTACATTAGTCGTTTTCTGCGCTTGGTATAACCAAAGCAAGCTTTGTTTCTGCTCTTGCTTAACGAAAACGTTCCAGTAAATCAATCGTTTTTTTTATTAGTATTCCCCCTGATCTGTAGTCGAAAAGCGAATTTCCGGCTTCGTAAAAACCCTTATCGACTGCTTCCTTTGTAGTGATATATCCCTGTAATTCTCCGTTTGCATAAGTGATTAAAGAGATATTTTTATACAAAGCTTTTAATTCAAGCCCATACTCGGCAAAAATTTCTCCCGGCCAGGCAATAAAACTCCAATACCCGATCCTGATCATCTGTATTTCTGCCGGTAAACAATTCTTATAGGCCTCGTCCAATAAATTGGATTGAGCCTTCTTAGTAAGAAACAACAATTCTTCCGCTCCAAACCAATCCACTTCTGCCGTCCGGACTTCCTGTCGATTACCGGACGATTTTCCCAGCTCTTCGAAGCGCTTTTTTGCCTTGTCTCTACGTTGTTGTGCCCATTCGACCGCAGGGAATTTGCGTTTCGGTAAATCCGTCCCGGTTTGTACGGATCGAACTGTCCATTCTGATGAATAAACAATATCCTCTGTCAATTTTGACAAAATTGAGCCGGCAACGATCTCTCCAATACGGTGGGCCTCCTCAAATGTATTCGACTTGGTGACATGGCGCGGACTTTGATTCCCCGCAGTTCCGGTAAAGTATATTACGGGACAATCTGTCCCCAATAGTTCCTGCTGCAATTTTTCGCGAACAAAATAAGGGAAATCGCTGCTGTAGAGTCTGGAGTCCTCGTGCAGAATAGTCGGGTGCATACTGCAGACCAACATAGATGCGATATATTCCTTATTCCTACTATTCCGGACAATCATAGCGGGTACCTCCATATCTTTGGCGCCGGAAGGATCATGCCGATTAGTCCCTGCTCCCGTTGCATCGCCCGTTACAAATGCAATTTCAGCTGAAACGGCATTTTCAATAGCCTGAAAAGCAGCTTGTACGGTTTTCTTTTCCATATACCTCAAATAATCCCTATCTACCTTCGGGACAATCGGATCATTTTCACTGATAATACAATCTACGGTTACCGGTCCTGAGTGCGTATGGGTTGCTGCTATCATGATGTTTGAAGCCGGAATACCTTTTTTCTCAGAAATAACACGTCTGATCCGGGTAACCATATCTTTGCTTATATAAATGATATCGTTGGAAATAAACAAAACTTCTTCTTTTCCATCGCTCAAATATAAAGCAGAACTTAGTAATAGATCATGCGTTCCCGTACTTGTTCTTTCCACAAACGGATAACCGTGAAGAAAATGCGAATCTTGAGGCGTAATATTTGTAAATGCTGCTCCGGCTTTGAATTGAGCCTCCCCAAACTTCCCGGTAGAGGAGGTTTTTGGAAAAATATTGTCAATCATTCTTTTATATGGATCTATTTTCGTTAAAAATCTGAACAGGCTATGGGTATTAAGAGAAGCCCTTCTTTTCTATTAGAAAGAATGGAGGGCAGTTGTTTAATATCCTTTATTCCAATCAGTTTCAATATTCTGAGCAATCGTTTCCGAGATAAATACATCCGTCCGTAGTGTTTGTAATAAGGATTCCGGCACAAGAGGTGTTACCGGGCCATGCAGTACAAGACGGGAGATAAAACGTTGCCAGGCTGTTGTCGTGCCATGCACCGTAATAGCATGTACATCTATCCGGTGCTTCGCTTTTATTACCTCTAAAGGCCCAATCGTGGCGGCCTTCGGAGGAATTGCCGCCAAATTACCGCTCTTACCGAAACATCCGTGCAAAGAATTCTGAGCAAGAGTAAAGGGACTCAAAGTACATACCCGGGCACTCATATTCTTCCACTCCTCAAGTGTCCCTTGAAATTCCGGAGCATCGGGTTCTATAAAGGCCAAATGGCCTGTCCATCCCGGACCGCTGTAGCATATATCCGCTCCACCCATATCATCAATCATTTTTCCGTAATCTTTCAAATTTTTGTTGGTGAATCCGATAAAATGACTTTTTTTGGGCCTTAATTTTTCGTCTATTTCATAATAAAAATACTTCATCATAGCGTGGGTAAAAGCGAATTTCCAATTTTCAGGGGCAATGTTTCCGTGCTCATCAGCATATTCGTCCATAGCGAAAGCATAGATATTTCTGCAATCAATATGGCAGGTATTAATCAAACGGGCAACATGCCTGTATATCGGAGCGGGGTTGGGAAGGATCATCACAAGTTTATTTCCTGTTTCGGAAGCATGCTTGATCCTCGCGAACATATCTGTAAGCCAGATATAATCAACATCGGCATCAGGCATTACTTTTATTATAAATTCAGGATTTGAGTGCTTCTCAATATCTTCCTTCTTAATATTGGTAACCCTGAGTATCTCGTTTTTATCTTTAAACGGTACCCATTCAGAAGGGTTAAAATCAAATTGTCGATGCCCAAGAGTCAGATGGTCAGGCTTGGTTCTTTCTGTTTGTTTCATATGATTATTTTATTTTTTCTTGTCGGTATCATATCATTTCCTTCCAAAAAAACATTTTCCCTTTATCCACGTTTGCAATACCTCTAATTTCTCATCAATCACGACAAAATCAGCATCGTAACCGACAGATAATTTTCCTTTTTTATGATCAATGTCCAGTACCTTTGCCGGATTGGCACTAAGTAACTTAGAAGCTTCTACAAGACTTATACCCAACCATTTCATGGCATTTCTCAATGCCTGATCCATAGTTAATCCGCTACCTGCCAGTGTATTATTCTCTACGGACCGGGCAGGACTCCCTTTCGATGAGAAGTAAATCTCACCGCTATTGCCAAATACAAATCGTCCGGGCTCCAACCCGGCACCTACATTGGCATCCGTAATTAAGCAAACCTTCCCGGGGCCTTGCGCCTTACAAGCCAATGCCATCTTTATCGCAACCGGATTCACATGTACCCCATCCAAAATAAAATCCACGCTTACACGTTCGTCTGCCAGGATCGCTTCCACTGCACCGCAAGGTCTCACCCCCGCCTCCGTAACTTCCGGACAAGGGAAAACATCATAGAAATGGGTTGCATGACAGGCACCCAACTCTATCGCCCGTTGGGTTTCTTCTACATTTGCGGCAGTATGGGTCATAAATACCGGAGTATCATTATCCGCCATCAGCGGAATAAGGGTTTCAATTCCTTCCACATCGGGAGAGATACTGAATATGGCTTTATAGGGTTTAGCGGCATTGATCAAAGATCTTACCCTGTCGGCATCGGAGTGTGCGATCGCATCGGAATTCAGCGCTCCTGTTATTTTGAGAAAAGGCCCTTCCAGATGAAATCCTAAAATTTCAGCACCTTGGGTTTCTGTCTTTACCAATCCGGAAAGAAAAGCCTCATCTTCTCCTTTCGGACGGGGGGCAACAGTAGGTAGAAAACCGGTAACTCCGTACTGAGGCAACGCCCTGCATATTTCTGTCAAGGCCTCCGGGCCATCATCGACTAATGATGTATGGATACCATGAATATGTAAATCGATAAAACCCGGCAGGATGTAAGCGTTTCCCATATCAACAATATGATTGTCCGGAGGTAATTCCCCAACATCAATAATGTACCCATTCTCTATAGTAATGTACCCATCCTTTATTCCGGATGTCATTACGATTTGTCCCTTGAAAGACAATTTATTACCTGCTTCTGTATTCATATTATCAATTAGAAATTATATTCAATAGTTTCTTATGGCGTTTTTCTTCATGCATAAACCTTGTTCCCACCGGACAACCGTGCCGGACGCGGCGAACCATTTAACGCAACCAGCGGTATGACGTTTTACTAGCTACGATCCGTCAAATTCAACCGTATAGGGCACGTGGTTGTTGCGGTCTTTTTATTCGTCTACTATTAACAGTGGAGTTTCATAATTATTTTCAATATATAAATGATCAACTTCGCCTATTTTGTTAAAACCTGCTTTTGCTATATACATTTTTCGGGGATGAATTCTTTCTTTATTATAATGCGCGTGAAAAACAACTCGCAGGTCTCCCTGTTTGTCCTTGAACATGGAGTTATGCCCGACTCCAACAAGATCACCTGGCTTTTGCAAAAGAGGGTTATTGGGATATTTTAGCCATTCCCCCATAATATCAGTAGCTGTGGCACAACCGATACCGTAGAATTGACTTTCGTAGCTATTTGCCGAATACGTCATGTAATACAATCCGTTATGCTTGATCACAAAGGGGCCTTCGTTCACCCTAGGCCAAACCTGTTCCCAAGCCTGCGAAACATGGATGCACGGGTGCAGTGTCTCGGTTTTAATAGTCATCAAATCATTTTCCAATTCCGCCACCCAGATATTTAATCCATCATTAAAACGGTCGAAAAATAAATACGCCTTACCGTTATCGTCAATAAAAAGTGAATTATCGATGGCTCTCTCTCCTTCAAACATAGGTTTTTTGACAGGTTGTCTGAAAGGTCCTAGCGGAGAGTCTGCAATTGCCACACAAATATGTTCTTCAGCAGAATAGTACATGTAGAATTTTCCATTGACATAATATACTTCCGGTGCCCAAAACCATTTATTACCAAAAGAATCGTCCTTGTGAAGCGCGAGCCTATCTTGTTTCTTCCATTCCTTTAAATCTTGCGAAACATAAACTTCAATACCATTATCCGAATTGGTGCCATACGCGTAATACATTTCATCATGCAAAAGTATGTAAGGATCGGCTAAGGTTAATTCAGCATATACTTTTGAAGTTGTAAAATTAATTTCTTCCAAATAAACTGTTTTACCGCTTTTGTCTTTTACATAAGGTAAAATATTGTATTGGGTATTTCGTTTTAATCCTGATAATGTAATGTTCGCGTTTACAAACTCTTTTATCACCGGATCATGTACGGTTACTTCCGTTTGGCTATAATGAAACCCCCATTCACTCAAATGATCTGTTAAAGCAAATGATACTACAGCCGCATTGCTTGTGATTGCTTCCGGACTAATAGCTACCGTATAAATTAATGTTGCTAATGTAGTGAAATTTTTCTCCGCACCGTATTGAACGGTGCCATCATTAATATAGGCACGATAGTGGTAGGTATGTTCGGGTGTTAAGCCTGCAAAAGTTACCTCGAAAATATCGAGGGAAGCCTTAGTCTGAGGATACTTCTTATACCCGTTTCCATCGTTCAATTCAATGCCATATTGAGTGATGGTACCGGTCCCTTTATCTGAAATCTTTCCCTTACATACAGCCATTACATCACCAACATCCTGCACATCGAGCGTTTCCACCTGTGCCGGACGATTACCTATACCGGTTTCGGTTTCACCTTTACATGAAAACCAAAATAACACGACTCCCAATAACGTAGATAAAATTATCTTACAGAAAATCCCCGGATTTTGATTTTTCATTTTCTCATCCTTTTTCATTTTCTTATTCCTTTATTTTATTTTTATTCAAATTGTTTTCACTATCCACTGGTTCTCCCAACCTTGTTCCCACACATATCCCGTTATCCAATGATATTTTCCTTTATAAAATCCCCGCTGTTCCTATGTTACGCATACATTCCACCGTCCATCAAGATATTTTCCCCATTGATATAAGCTCCTGCTTCGGAAGCAAGTAAAACTATAATCCCTTTGATATCATCGTTATTTGCCATACGCCCGACCGGAACTTTTTGAGAATAATTCTCAACAAAACGTTCGGGCTGATTATTGAATAAACCGCCGGGACTTATCGAGTTCACTCGTATATTCTTTCCAGCATATATTCTTGCTAGATAGCGTGTTAAATTGATCAATCCTGCCCTATGAAAGAAATAATCTGGTGGAGGATTACCCATGCTGGTACCTTTATAATTTGACAAATCGGGACCAAACATCCCCATCATGGATGCGATATTGATGATGCTTCCTCCTCCGCCCTGTTCGATCAAAGAAGCCATCTCACGTAGAATATCCATGGCTCCCGTAGCATTTATTTCCATCGATTTCGCGAAGTTCTCCATCGGGTCATCATATCCCTTCATCGGTCTGGCAACAGCATTGTTTACAAACACATCCAACCTGCCAAACTGATCAATTATTGCTTTTTTTAATGATAATACCGACTCATGATCTCCCTGGTCAACTTGCATAGCATGCACATCAAACCCTTTCTCACAAAACCGGGATACAACATCCTTTACATTATCCATATTTCGGGATGCAATAATCACCGTTCCGTCAGCTTCTGCCAAACCTTCCACGATGCATTTGCCATAGTTTCCGGCCCCCCCCGTTACTAATGTTATTTTACCACGCAGGCTCAATAATTCTTTTACATTCATAACTCAATATCTTAAAACTTCGACATATCTATAGTTGCTCCACTTTGCTTTTTGCTTTCGTTGGCAGCAATCAACGTACGTATTATATTTTCGGTTTTATCGAAAGACAGACGTGAAGCCCCTTCCTGCACTGAACGGATGAACTCGATGATAGTATCCCTAAACATCGAATAGGAATTTTTTATATCAATAAGTCTCCAACCCTGCTGTCCGAAGAGTGAAAGTTGAAAAGTGGAGGAAATATCCATAAAGAGATGCACCGTCGCTTGAAGTCCGTTTTCAAATTCTATGTGAACAATATCTTTATCTGTTTTTCCTGTATATTTCACAAAAGCGAGACGAGGATCATCCAATAAGGAGAATAACGCCTCTAACAAATGGACACCATATTTTTTCCAATCTTTTTTTCCGACAGCCGTAGCGAGTTCCAGCTTACCCAACGCATTTATTTCCTGTTTCACAATTCTGCATTCATTGGCATAACGCATGGAAGAACAAGACATCAGGAATTTACCTTTGGCATTCTCTTCAGAAAAGTAGTGCAGGTCCTTCATCGTTATAGCAAGCGGTTTATCGACAAATAGCGGTATTCGGGCATCTAAAAATGGCTTCGCCATGGCAACATGATTTTCCGGATCATCACGGCAAAGCAGCACTGCGTCTACCCAAGGAATCATATCCTCCAGATTATCTACAATCCTCGATATATTGCATGTTTTTGCAATGCTTTCGGAGATACTACGTTCCTGTGTCCAAACACAAGCCACTTCGGCTCCGGGAATGCCGAGTGTATCCTTATTGGCTTCGAGATAATTTGTGACCGCCGGATAACCGAGTCTGCTAATCTCTTCGCCGTCGAAAGTCCCGTTTATTATTGAAGACCAGGAGTAGGGATGTGCATTACCCGGACTCATTCCAATTACACCTAATTTTATCATATCTCTTTCTTCATTACTCATATTTCGCACTTCCCTCAAACAATTGACAAAGAAATAGAAGGGTAATGCATTAATCTATATCTCTGTTTCAAGAAGCAATATTTTACTTTTGTACGTGCGGTTTTCAACAGGCCAATTCAAACCAACATTCATCAAAAACGAGCCTGTATATCTTCCTATCTCCTTATTCTCTGATATATCTTTTACAATATACATGGAATCCGGGCGTAATGACATAAGTTGGATACTCTTTGATCCTCTTTCAATAAACTGACTACCGGTGGCGTTATAGGCCATATTAAAACAGAATAACAGAGAGAAATTTTTATCATGAGTTACATATTGTGAAGCAGATCTATTCGTCTCGAATGGTGAAATCAAAGAATAATGATCTCCTTTTTGTACAATCCCACGTATGTTTTTATATTGTTCAATTTTTTTTCTCGCGATTTCCTTTTCTTCATCATTCCATGTGGTGATATCTGCCCCGATACCCAATACACCAGTCATGGAGACATCAAATCGATAGTCAAGAGGCATGGTTTGATGTCTGGTCATGCTGGTTACCCAAGACACCATGGTATTGGCAGGAAGCATTTTCGCATATCCGTGTTGAATAAACAGTCTGTCAATAGGGTCGGTATTGTCACTCAACCATGCCTGATCCATCCTGGACAACATTCCCAAATCAACTCTGCCCCCTCCACTTGCACAGGTTTCAAATAGTACATCTGGAAATTTTTTCCTGAGTTCATCAACCAGTCGATAAACATTTTCTGTATGCCGAATACGCGCTTCTCTCTTTAAACCCTGTGGTGCTTCTTGCCAGCCTGGTTCAGATAAATGATTATTCTGATCCCATTTAATGAAATCTATATCATTATTTTCCAAAAGATTGGTTAATGAATTCAATAAATACCCATAAGCGCCTTCATTCGCCAAATTAAGAATCTTTCTAAATTTATTGCCCTCACGATTAGGAAATTGGAATACCCACTCGGGATGTTTTCTATAGATATCACTGTTCGGGTTAACATTTTCCGGTTCAACCCATAATCCAAATTTCATTCCAAGTCCATGAACATGGTCAATTAACGGCTTTAAACCATTAGGAAATTTGTGCGTATCAACATCAAAGTTTCCTAATCCGCTTTGCGACCTTCCATCCGTTCTGTCTTTAAACCAACCGTCATCCACGACAAACAACTCAACCCCGATTTCTTTGGCCACGTCCGCCAATTTAATTTGTTGTTGTTCATTGACATCATAATGAGTGGCTTCCCAGCTGTTATAGAGCACAGGACGTAATTCATCTCTAAAATTGGAGGGAAGGACATGACTCCGAATATAATTAGCAAGATTCACCGAAGCATTATCTGCTCCCCGGTTCGAATAACCGAATGTGATTTTGGGGCTAATAAAACTCTGCCCCGGAAAGAGAGTCCAATTTGAATCCCAAAAATTAATCCCTCCGGTTATCTGCAGGGCACCATCAAATTTTTGTTCAAAAAACAATCCCCAATTTCCACTATAATGAAGGGAGCCGAACCATGTAGAACCGTCGCTTTTTGTAGCTTCTGATGTTTGAACCATGAACCAAGGAGCATTCTCATTACTCTTGAAACCCTTAGATTGAATCACTTTTAAACCCGTGGTGAGGTGAGCCCGTTCAATTTGAAATTCATTCATGTACCTCCCCGAGAATTGAGTCAGGATATATTTGTCGGCTGGCAAATTAACACTGCCCGATAATAAATTCTCAATCAGCACTTTATTCTCTTTGTCGGTATTTGTCACAGATATCCATTTTTCTATTATATCAAATTCTTTGTAAACTTTGAAATATGACGTGACCTCAAAGGGATAATGAGAATCCTTTTGCACTATTTTCAATAAGGGAATCCCATTGTCATTTGTTATTTGATATGAATCATACACCAAATTCAAGTCCCTGACGTCATCCGAAAAAACCACTTCAATCACAGGAGTTTTGTAAGGGAGCCCTCCTCTCACCGGAATTTCATCGAGGGGTGCCCATTTTGTATTTCTTCGTTTAAAATCGAATTGATCTTTTTGTCCATAGAATACATGTTCTACTTTATTATTTGACACTGTCATTTGATATACAGAGTTATCTGTCTGCAAAATCCAGCCTTCCGGATTTACAGTATTAATTATCTCTTGTGCCGATAAACTTAGAAATAACGAAGGAAAGAAAAAAAGATACAAAAACAATCGAATTTTTATCATTATAAATTAAATATTGCCCTCCCTAAAACCTCATTTCTCAAAAATGTGAAAAATAGAGATATTTCGGTCGGGAATTGTTTAAAAAATTACTAACTCATGTTTCGCACTTCCCTCAAACCATTGACAAAGAAATAGAAGGGGAATGCATTGATTTCTATATCTCTGTATGACAAAATTTCACATATTATCCTCTGATTATCAATTCAGTTTTAAACCGCGAAACATCAGTTTATTATTTATCTCAACCAATTCATTTTATCCCAATACGGCAAGTTTATAAATTCCGGGTCGGGATATGCCAGTTTTTTTGCTTTATTGAAAGTTACCGGATTCAGATAATTGCCATTAGCCGTTTTTAGTGTCTCTTCAAGATATTCTTTCCTATCGATACCTACTAATACGGATGATATTTCAGGAAACGAAAGGGCGAATTTTGTAGCAAGTGCCGGCAAAGTTATATCCGCTTCCCGGATTATATCTCCGTATCTGGAAATATGATTCTCCACATCTTTCAATGCTGGATGCAGGTTCTTACCCCTATCGCTCAGAAGCCCTTTTAAAAGTACCGATCGTACCACTATACCCACTCCCTTCTGGTAGGCTTCTTGGAATAGAGTTCCTTGCCTTTGATCCATTATATTGAATGGTAATTGAATCATATCCCAGTATCCCTTGTCTATCGCTTTTTTGGTCTCCCCGGTTGTATAAGTAGAAACACCTGTAGCCCTGCAAAGGCCTTTGTTCTTCAACTCGTTAAAAACAACAGCGATCGTTTCGTTCTCAAGTATTTTCAGATTTGCCTGATGGAGCATAAAGATATCCACGTGGTCGGTCTGCAATGCCTCTAAACTTTCCTGGAGCGACTCAATAATTATTTTACGTAATTCTGAGTCGAGAGGAAGATTGCCGTCTCTATCCAGCAGATGTCTACATTTTGTTGCCAGTACAATTTTACTCCGCCTGTCGTTAAAGGCTTTTCCCATGACATTTTCACTGTTGCCATACATTCGGGCTGTATCAAAAAAATTAATTCCTGAATCGACAGCCAAATGAAGCAGGTTCACAGCTTCTTTCTCGGACAGCATATCCTCGGAATTGTTTATTCCTATACCGTAAGGCATACCTATCTCAACCCCTCCGAAAGCAATCTCCGAAATTTCTATACCTGTTTTCCCTAATTCTCTTTTTTGCATACTCTTTATTTATACGGTCCAAAGGAAGAAAGGTTTTCTACTTCTTTATTAACCTTCAATCGGTTAAAACTATCAACCAGTTCATTGCAATAATCACTTAAGCCTATTACATCAGCACCAATACTAATAAATTGATATCCTATATTTATCAATTCGTTTACATTATGGATACTTCCGGTGGTGGCGGCAAATTTTCCATGCTTGCGTGCAATTTCTGCTACCCGCCTGCGTGTCTCTATCAATAGAGGGTGATCCCATTGTCCTGGGGCTCCTATCCCTTGGCTAAAATCGCCTGGTCCGAAAAAGAGCATATCATACCCATCCAAAGCTGCAATTGCTTCTAAATCATCAAGGGGTTCGGGATCTTCGATTTGCAAGGCAATAAATCGTTGTTCATTGGCTTGTTTTAAATAGTGTTGAAAATCAAGATTCGTATAAGCCCCATCAGCATTACCTCCGTCAATCGGACGCCTCCCGATGGGATGGAAACGGGTGTGAAAAACCACCTGTTTCGCGTCTTCCAGATCCATGATATGAGGTACCAGTAGTCCCGTGACATCCATCTCGAGCGGTTTGATAAGATCACTGTAGCTTCCACGAGAAACCCGAACCATTACATCGGCATTGTATGATTTTACTGCCCAATTTTGGGCTTTAATTTGACTCCAGTCCTGCACAACGTGCTCTCTATCCAGCCAGATACAATCAAAACCCGACATCGCTGCAATTTCGGCAACTTCACCTCCCGACAAGTTTAATTTGAAACAACTAACTATTTCGCCTGCTCTCAATTTTCTCAATACCCTGCTTTCTTTCATGTTCATATCATTCTTTTATCGTGATATATGTGATTTTCTATTTCTCTATTTTAATATTACTTTTTACCATGAAAAGGAGGAGTATACAAACGAGTAAACTAAACGCTGCAACTTGATATATAGTGCCTAAGTCAATACTCATATCACGCATAACTCCTGTTAGAAAAATACCCAATCCGCCAACCATTGTCGCGAACATGTTCATCACTCCATAGGCAGTAGCCCTATACCTGTTTTCAACAAAAAGGCACATGATTGGCATCAGGTTATCGTCCACGGTCATCCTCATAAACCCGTAAACCATTAGAAAGACTATAGCCAAGGGCAGTACGGAGGTGTAGCTTGCCAAAAAGACACAAGGGGCAGCAATAGCCAACCCGATGATAGGGACAAGAACACGGGCATATTTATTTCTCACACTCCATTTATCGGTAATTACCCCTGCCAGAATAGCGCCTATTATTGATACCGGATAAAGATAAGCTGTTGCATATAAGCCTGCCTGCGTTTGAGATAACTGGAAGTTTTCCTGGTAATAAGTAGGGAGCCACGCGGATATCATCCAACTGACAAGTCCCATAAATCCCCAAAAAATAAGAAGGTAGATGTATGCCGGTTTGCTAAATATAATTTTAAAAACACCTGTAAACTTGATATTTTCTTTCTTGTCCTCTTTTTTCTTACTTGTATCCGTAGTTTCAAGAATACCTGTATGAACCGGTTCTCGCAATAGAAATATTAATATAACCGCGTAAGAGATACCAATAAGCCCGAAGCCATTAAAGGCTAAATTCCAATTAAATTTTTCAGCAATCCATCCTCCCAAGAACCCCAAGCTCTGTCCTAACATAACACCGGCTAAATGTAGACCCGTTGCTAGGGACTGAGTAGATCCCCTATGGTAATCTACAATTAAAGCCAAAGCTGCCGGGATATAAAATGCTTCGCTAATACCCATCAACGCTCTTGAAAATAAAAGCTGATTATAGGTTGTGGCATGACCAGTCATCCATGTTACTAAAGACCAGATAAATAAACTTGCTATAATAACATGGCTCCTTTTAAACCGGTCAGCCATAAATCCGGCTAAAGGGCTTAGGATCGCGTATATCCACAGGAAGATTGAGGTCAGCAACCCAAACTCTGCCTCGGTCATAGGGATCGATTCCATGATTGACCCCCTCATAGTAGTCAGCATGATCCGGTCCAGATAATTTAACAGTCCGACCAAAAAAAGAAGTCCTACTGTAAGCCAGGCTCTTGAAGGTAGTTGATGGGGGTTCGGTGTTGGCATTTTGCTGATTTTTATCTATATTCCCTTTTTTATTCTCGCTTATAGGAAAATTTTAATACTCTTTGCCAATTTCCAAAATTGTTCCTGCAATATGACGTGTACCATTATCTTTATTAAAGTAGTATACAACAAGTACCCTGTCTTTATCTAATTGAACAGGCCATGAATAACCTATATCTCCGTTTCCCCCATCACTACGTAAAACGAACTCAGGGGCAGTAGCATAGTCTGTACATTCGGCATTGAGTATTCTGGCACGAATTCCATAAGGTTTATGACGGTAACCGTAAGTTAGCAAAACACGGTTGTCCGGGAGTCTGAGCGCGTTCAAAGGATGCCCCTGAAACCCCATTGACTCCCATTTGAAAGTTTTGCCTCCATTCGTAGAACGGGCAATACAAGCCTGGTCATCAAAATTTGCTGTTCTCATAAACGCGATCAAGTCTCCTTTGGGTGTTTCATATATGGAAGTTTCATTAAAGCTTACTTTGTCATCCTTGGCTACCAAGCCTGAATATTGCCAGGTTAAACCTTTGTCTTCAGAGACAAGCAGATGATTAGAATTCTTTCTTACAGGTACAGAATCATTAACTGCAACCACCCAAAAAACCCGTCCGTCTTTTCCTTCATATAGTGCACCTCTATTGTAGGCGGGCAAGGGATCTCCAAAAGGATTGAAATTTATTTCCTCATCCACATGTGGAGGATAAATCGGGTCTTCCCATGTTTTTCCGTTATCAAAAGACCGGACAATATATCCTCCGAGAAAGACTGCTCCTCCATTCTTAAAGTATGGTGTTTTAAGATTTGAAAGTCCATCAGGTTTAATGAAAGTCCATCCGTAGCTGGTACAAAGAATTGTACCATCCTGCAATTTTACTAAGCAAGGGTCTTGGGATCCACCAAACGGATGAGCATAAATAAGTTCCGGTTTCTCGGTCCATATTTCTCCATCTTTAGAACGTACCGATACTAGGTAGCTATTGGGGTCCACATGACTGCTACTACTTTCGCCAAACACCTTTCTCTCCGGAGCACGACGGAAAGCAACAATAAAATCTTGCTCATCCGTTTTAATAACAGATGGAAACGATGAATAATATTGAGCATCCTCATAGATAATTATATCTTTTATTTTTCTGATATCCGACTGCTTGGGATTATTGCTACAATAACAGGTAACGACTGACGAGACAGTTAGTAATAACGTGATAATGTAATATTTCCGGTTCATAAGTAAGTAAACAATTATTTATTAGACTTTTGTAATTCAATCTCTTCAATGTATAATGTGAAAAATCGAGAATATCCCGTTGCTGTTTAATTTTGTGCAACTCTCTATCAGAAACTCTCTATATGTTTTATTCGTAAAATCGCAAACGCGCAATAAGACAAGACATCAACAGATTGCGGATCATCTAACCCTTTTTTCTTATCTATTAAAGCAGAGATAATCTCCAGTTCATCTCGGCCTCCTTTTTCGGCAAAGGCCTCTAAAACATTCATGCAAACATTATTCTTTTCCTCATTTCTACTCAAAGACAGCAGGTTGTCCCAAATCTCCTTGTATGAATCCGTTTGAATTGCATTGTTATTAGCTGTTATGATTGCTGTTGTCAATAAATTCACTTTTATTGGATTCTTATTTGATTCCGAAAGAGTTGAGTCGGATAGAATTTTCCATGAAGAATCTTTCAATATTCCTAGTTTTCTTAATGCGTAAAGAGAAATTGATCGAGTTGAAAAATCATATTGCTCAGATACGGAAAACCTCAATAATAATTCCTGTACAATTTCAAAGTTTTCATCAGACGTATAGGCAAAATTCCACAGTTTATAAATTGAAAAACTATCCGGGATTCCCCCTGTAAAGATATCGCTTAATTTGGTTTCATCACCAAAAACCGGGACCTCAAGTTTCGCCAGTGTCTCTATTGCATGAAGCCTGTCGGTACTATTTTTATCAAAATACGCTTGCCTGAGCTTATCGATCCACACTTCCTTTTGCTGCAGTTCTGTTTCCGTTTGCATCAAAACCCGCCATATTCCAATCCGGTAAGGAGAAATATCTCCATATAACTGTTCTTCTCTTATGAAAAGTTCTTTCACTCCATCGGGATATCCACTCCACAACATAAACTCTGCTGCATGGACTTTTATCCATTCTTTTTGGTTCTTCATATTACTTTCTAAAATGGAAAGAGTATTCACCACAAGACAATCCGTTATTTTTGTATTTGATTTTGATTTCATATTACAAGACAATAGAGGCAACATCAAAACCCCTATACATAATATCTTCCTTTTTTTTGTCAAATATCCCATGTCGAAATTTTACAGTTGTTTTTTTGCAATTTTTATCTCCCTGATTTTAATGGCTTTTCGTTCTTCTTTATTTTGATTCAAATACCTGAAGTCGGAATAAATGACCAAAAAACTATCGGGACCGGTAGCCAAAAGCTGCGTATATCCGCATGAAGCAGCAACATCGTTCGCGTCATTAAATGGTACCATTTCAAAAGGGTCTGTCCATTTTTCGCCCTTGCCATCGAGCGAAAAGCGTATCTGGACGCCGGGACGGCCGGAAGCGAGCACGAGTACGCCATTCTCCAGTTGAAGCAGTTTGGGGAGTACCCCCGAGGGTGTGAATGCTCGCGGCTGAGACCATGTCACACCTTGGTCCGACGAGCGTGAGAGATACATGGGACCCCTCCCGTAAGCATCATCGGTTCGCATCACGCAAAGAAACGTTCCGTCGGAAAGGATTTCAAACGCCGGCTCGGTATAACCAAAGGCTAAACGCCGGTTTCCATTCGGATCGACCAATGGATCGTAACTATACGGTATTTTCCCTTGAATTTTCCAACTCATGCCATAATCGGTAGAACGGTAAAATGAGACCCCCGATGGATAGACGCCACCCTCTGGGCGTTCGTAAAACATGGCATACATACCGGCAACAATGGAATTATCAGGTAACAGTTTCATATCGCCCCACCATGTAACCGGAAACAGGTCGTTGTTCGAATATCTGACTGCCCCTGGATCGTCTAGTGATGCATGTATCGTAGTTGACCTGCCGTCTTTGGTCTTAACTATATAAGCGCCTTGCAGGGCTGCCGGAAGTTCTGCCATTTGGTAGTAGGTAAATAATCTGCCCGATGCTTCCAAATTGCTCCCGACAGGCGAAGGTAATTGTAAGTCACTTACTTTTAATGGAGCAGGTGAGGTGTAGGTGATAAACTCTCCTATCGCGGGAAGAAACAACCCTCTTCCCCAAACGCTCTGATTGGATGAATGCCATGTTTTCCCGTTATCGGATGATAACATCCTCACATTTACTCCGGTTCCCTGACATTCCAGACCGTCACACTGCATTTGATAAGAGGCTATAAGTAAATCTCCGACGGCACTCCTGTATAAACCGGGAAACTGAAAAAAACCCCATTCCTCCTGTTTTGTTGCCACCGCCACCAGCACAGGTGCTTGCAATTCAATATTCACGAGTGGTTGCCCGTTGCGACAATAGATAATTTTACTCTCATCATATGAAAGAACGCCGGGCCGGATAACTTTAAGATCCTGATTGCCTTCATCCCAGACGGATGTGCCTGTTTCCCTGATTAATTGTAACGGTATAACTTTGCTTGGAACAATGTCTGGATTTTCCGCTTTAACCACGATCTCCCCGGAACGGATCAATTCATCGGTGTTTAAAGCAGCCGCCGTAAATGAATATATCCTTTCTCCTGTCAATGGTATCGAGGCGGAGGTTTCATCAATCCACTCCGGGAGTTCAAAAACTATCGGAACAGTGGCTGTCACTGTCAATGTAAAATCGAGACTTTCTTCTTCACAGATAACAACAGAAGATTCTTTCACGGCAAGTAATGAATTTGCACCAAGTTGGCTAATCTTCACTTTTTCTTCAAGCTCATCAGATAAAATAGTTATTTCAGCCATTCTATCCTTAAAGAAGTCGTTATTGGAAACGGTTACTTTCAGATTGCCTTTTGATATAATTTCAGCCATACACCATGACGGGTTGTTGGATATAGCTGAAAAATCCCGGTTCGAATGGACTCTTATATAATTGACACCGCCCTCAGAGAAAAAATTCAGTTGTTTCGACGAAACCTCCAAATAAAGATTCTCAATCTGTTCCCCTTTGCAGGACATTGCAGTCAACAGAAAAGCGACCGTTACCACGAATAAAATATGAATTCTTCTCGCCATAATATTTAATTTACAGGTCAAAAGAGAGTTTTAATCACAGATAAAAAGATGCTTTTGTAATGACACCCAATCTACCTCTGGTTAATACTCTCTTTTTTTGAAATACCGTAACTCAATTTATCAAATTCAACATTAGATTCGCATTAATATTCCGGATACCCCCAAAGCGTCAGTTCCATCAACTGGATTCCTATCCCTACTGTGTTTTGCGCACCCGGCACACCCGGCACACCCCATATTTCTTCCGCGTGAATGAGGATATATCGGACGTACGGAGCGTCATCGGTTACACTGAAATCTATCCCCGTGTAGGCGGCATATTCTTTATCTTCAGCCGTAAAATGATTCGGCGGATTCCGTTGCGATCCGGAAAGTTTTACAGTTTCGAAAGTTCCCAAGTATTGCCAGGTGCTGAGATCGGCATTTACATCCGGGGTTGCAGAACCATATACTTCAAACCTTTTGAGCATGTAATGCCACCATACCAAAGTGTTAGCGTCTCTGAAATGCATTTTGAAGCGGGATATTTTTGCAACCTGTCCCATGTCGAAAGTAATCATATCCGTCGCGGAGCCGGCGTTAGCATATCCCAAGGCGCCGGGAGTCGGCGCCCATGTATTATCCCAAAGACCTTCTATGTGCCAATTCGTTTGGCCACTGTATGCTATTCCAGGCGGATTCCACCTGAGAAATTTGGATTTGTCGAGTTGCTGTTCTTTTATTTCTCCAATACTGACTTGACTGAAATCGGAAGAGAAAACGTCGATGGCATCCAGATCGGGCAGATACGTGGTTTGGTATTCTATGGTTTCGGCATTTTCGGATACATCGGGAATGACCGTTCTAAACTCGTTTACGGGTACGGTTTGATAAGCGGTAGCGCCGGATTGGTTCGTATATTTGACTATGCAGCTGGTGGCTTTGGAGTCGGCTGTGTTCCAAGTGATTATTACGGGTTGGCCGGGAACGCGGACAATGGCGTCAACTCCCCTGTTTATCAACGATTGTTGATATATGCTCCCATATACAAAACCTTCCATGTTGTAGGGCACGGATCTATTCTGCATATTCTCTTTTGAGGTGAATAGTTCGAAGTAGACCGGACCCTCATCCAGATTTTCTATATACACATCCACTGGGTCTTCGGCGTTTTTATTATCTGGGATATCAAACACATGTGATTCGGTTCTAAGATTCCAATACACCAACAGTTTTTTTGCGTTGGGACTTGTGGTGTAATAACGCAGCATAACACGGTTTTTCCCGGAAAACACTTTTACGGAATCCACCTTCATCGTATAAATGATCTCACCATTTTCCAGATATTGATCATGCAGATCGTTCATTTTTGAGCATGACAGCAACGCCACTACCAATAGCAAACTACACAAAAAACAATTATATATTTTCATTCTGATATATTTTTATAAATTACTCCATTATTCTTCTTGTGCAGAACCCCAAAACGTCAGTTCCATAAACTGAATCCCAGCGTTTAAACCCCATGTTTCTATTGAACGGAACCGGAGATACCTGATATATGGAGAATCCTCAACTTCAAAATCAATTCCGTCTATGGCGGCGTATTGAACATCTTCAGTTGTTAGCTGCCCTAAAGGCAGGCCAGAAGGTTTGGTAACTTCGAAATATCCCAAAAGCTGCCAATCGTCAAAACTGTCAGTTACATTAGGAGTAGCGGAACCCCATACTTCGAATAGCCTGAGCATGGCATGGTTATAGCACAAAGTTTGCTCGGACCTGTTGTGAATCTTGAAGCGGGATATTTTTGCAACCTGCCCCATGTCAAAGGTAAAATAGGGGACTGTCCCGGCAAACCCTGGTGCGCTAAGCAGGTTATCCCACGCCGCTTCTATGGGCCACGAGGCCTGGGCAGCATATGGTAACCCGGGCGGATTCCACCTGCGAAATTTGGATTTATCGATTTCTTCTTCGAAGATTGGGGTATAGCGTCCCGACATCGGGGCGGTGGTGTTTCCCCAACGGTCATGGATAGTGACGGAGAAAGTTGTTTCTATAGACTCCTGTCCGCGCACATTTACTTTACCTTCTCGCGTACCGGAATAAAATCGATCTACCATTTGCTCATCTTCGTCGGACTTGAAAACGTCAATAACAATGGGTACTTGTCCTGGGTTGTCCCATGTTAATCTGATCCCGCCGAAATCCTCCTGCACATTCAATGAATTGGCGATCTCGTAGATAGGTGAATCCAAAGGATTGGCAATAACCGTTACCGGTTCTGACTCGTTTTGACTGCGATCGACCACCATCAATACCACCGGTACCTCCCGAGAGCGTCCGATGCCCTCGATGGTAATCCTGTTGATGTAAATGGAGGATTTTAATTCCATCGAAGTTCCGTCATCTAACGTATAATTGGCTTTCACGTATAGCGCATCTTCTTCCTCCGGGATGTTGTAACCGATAACAGCTCCTCCGGGAGTATTTTTTTCTACCCATGCAGAGGCCACTTTCGCTGGAGCTACACTATCTATTGGATATTGTCCCCGCTCATCATCATTACAGGCATACAGCAAAATAAGCATGTATGTTAAAAAAATAATATTCTTATTTCTTTTCATGTTCTTATCAGTTTTTCAATTCTTAATTCACCACTTACCATCCTGGATTCTGTACCAGGTTCGGGTTCTTCTGTATTTCCGATTCTTGAATAGGCCACAAAATATCCCTGAGGGAATAATTGTAATAATCAAGATTCCGTACGGTGTAAAATTCACCATCCGAGGCTCCCACTACGTTCCATCCCTGTATAGGTTGTCGAAAATTTTCAATGGCTAATCCCCATCTGCGCAAATCCCAGAAGCGCTGTCCCTCAAACATTAACTCGATGCTTCTTTCCCGATGAATAATGCCACGCATTCCTGTTTTGGTTTTGTACTTGTCGGGCTGTTTTGAATAATTATCCCATGAATCCTTCACCCCGTTTAGTCCAGCTCGTGCCCGAACTTGGTCTACCCAGTAATATACCTCTGAATTGTCAGGAATAACTTCAGTAGCGATTGATTCGTTTAACGCTTCGGCATAAAGCAGATAAAGGTCGGCCATCCTGAAGATGGGCCAACTGTATATATTCTGTACGAAAGTCTGACCACTGTATGCCGATAAATAACTGGACAGTTTTTTTATGTAATATCCGGTAAGGGTGCACCTGTCAGCTCCTACAACTCCTTGTCCGAATTTGACATTCAACGGCCATTGTGTATCGTCGGTATTCCTGCCCAAGCCAAACCACCATCCACCGTCCACGCCGAGACTTCCATAAAAGCGGGATTCGCGGTTATAATGCAGTTGAACGGTTGTACGATTTGGCTGCATAAAATATCTATGATACGTATCATCCGACTCCACCCCTTGCAGGGTATACCTGTCTTCATAACCATATTCCTTATCCTCGTCAATGGGAACGCCGTTTTTGGTGTAAAACATTTCCGCCATTTTTAAGGTGGGGTGAAGAAACACGTAGGGAACTATGTGGTTGGCGTCCAAAGGAGGTATAATGACTGCCTGAAGGGACCGATTATTTGCTCCAAACGGCAGCATTTCGCCACCCCAGATTTGTTCCTTATTCCATTTGTCTGTGACGATTTGGGAAGATTGAACCACTTTTCTGGTGTCTTCGGATATCGTGGTCAAAGTGGAAAACTCATACAATTCATGCCCTGCCATTAAGCAAGTGTCAATGGCTCTTTTACAAGCAATAGCTGCCTTTTCCCATTTCCGGCGTTTGGCTTCTTCGGAAGTGTCCTGATTGAACAGCGTCACTCCGCGGTTGTCTTTGAATTGCGCGTAAGCCGTATTGCCGTTGAAAAGAGGACTGGCTACAGTGACCAGTACCTTCGCCTTGATGGTTAATGCAACCGGTTGGGTAATCCGTCCTAACTCCGACACCTCGTTTTCTATCCAGAGGGGGAGATCGGGAAGTGCTTCGTCAATTAACTGTACGATATAATCCACCACATCGTCCACAGGATCGCGGTATACTGCCACTTCCTCCGGTGTGGCATCTATTGGAAGGTTTTCCCGTATAATTGGTATTGGCCCATACATTTGAAGCAGCCAGAAATGATAAAAGGCCTTGAGAACTTTTACCTCTGCTACCCACCGAGCTTTTTCAAAGCTGTCCATACCCGGTACACGGTCAATGTTTTCTAGAAATGTATTGCAAAAACGTATTCCGGCATATCCTGTTCCCCAATAATTGAATATGGGACTGGATACATTGTTTCCTCGTAGCATCAGGTTATAACCCGGTTGCGCATAATTGTTTACATCCAAACGATGCGCTACGACATCCCCGCAAACCATTCCAGGATCATTATTCGTGGAAAATGGAGGGAGGGGATAATAGCAGGTAAAGAGATATTTCTCGGCCTGTGTCCGATCACCGAAAATATTGTCAATCGTGGCAATGTTATCGGGAATAACGTCCATAAAATCGTTGCACGACCACGACGACACGATTATTAAAATGATGATAAAAATATACTTTTTCATGATGGCTGAATTTTAAAAAGATACTTGAATACCTGCATTAATTACTTTTTGAATAGGATACCCCATCCCGTTGCCGCCCATTTCAGGATCCCAAAGTTTGAATTTGCTGAACGTCAATAGATTTGTTCCGCTGGCATATACCCGTACTTTTTCCAGGTTAATTTTTCCGGTTAGACTCGCGGGCATGGTATATCCCAATTCAAGAGCTTTGAGGCGAAGGAAGGAGCCGTCCCGCATCCACCATGTACTTTGCATACGGTTATTTACATTTTCCTCGCTGTCAAGCCGGGGAAACAAAGCATAGAGATTGCGGTTGTATTCCGACCAGTGGTCGTCAGCGTACGCCTTCAACAACTGCGTCTGATTCTGAAATGGCATAGTAGAGTACTGTGTCGCACTGGAGGTTGTTCTTAGAAAAAACGATCTCCTTGCCAATCCCTGAAAAAAACAGGATACATCGAACGACTTCCACCCTGCAGACACCCCAAATCCATATATGATTTCAGGGGTGGTGGGATAACCGATTGGCACTTGGTCAAGAGTGGTTATTTGCCCATCACCATTGATGTCGCGATACTTGATGTCACCAGCCATTACCGTTGCAGAACCCTGGTAGGGTGAGTTCTCTACTTCGTATTCATCCACGAACAGTCGCTCGGCAACGTAACCCCATGGCTGACTTAATTTCTGGCCTACATGCGACAACCAGGGAGTTTCTGTATAATCCGGCTCTTCGTACTTCACGTATTTACTGGTGGCATATGTGAAGTTGACCCTACTGATCATCCACAAATCTTTGTTAAATGACTGGTGGTAATCTATAGAGAAATCTACCCCCTGCCCTTCAGCTTCTCCTAGATTGGCTTGCGGTACTTCGGCTCCTGTAAGCCCCATCGTCTGAGGAATAAACGAACGGGACATTAATATATTCCTTAAAGAGATCCACATTTATATCAATGGCATCGAGTAAGTTGACCTCTAATCCAATATTGGTTTTTTTTGCCACTTCCCAAGATATGAATGGATTGGCATATCTCTGTATGAGAATTCTGTCGTTGGTGTAACCGAAATCGGTACCGAATCTCCGGGTAGTGCCGGCATTCATATTTACTTGGGATAAAAAGTAGAAACGGCTTTCGGGATCGCCAATATTATCATTACCCACTAAACCATAGGTAGCCTTAAATTTAAACATGGGCATGATCTTTTTCAACTGTTCGGTATAGAATGGTTCGTTTGAAATTAAGTATCCGATACCGAGGGATGGGAAAAAACCAAATCTGTGACCGGCATCAAATCGTTCGGAGCCATTGTATCCAAAATTAGCTTCCAGAAAATAGCGGTTATCATAAGCATATGTCGCACGTCCTGACACTCCTACGTTCCGGTATGGCAGGGATAGCTGCACCGAACCGGCGTTCGAGAGTTGCTTGTTTCGAAGTGTTCCCACCAGCATGCCACTAATAGCGTGCTTTTCGCCAAATATCTGATCGTAATTGATGGCAGCCTCTGCGTAATGAGAGGATTCAACTGTTTTAGGTCCCTCGCTATAATCCAGATAATCGGTCCCTGTAGTCTGGTTCAATTCAGTAAGCATATAAGTATTAGAGTATTTGTCATAACTTCCAACCGAGTAATAAAATGGACGGTAGCTTCTGTTGACGTCGCTGTAGATATTTCGCGTCTCGTTGTACATGGCACGGATTTTCAGTCCTTTCAGGATAAAATCAAGATTTTGCTTCAACTCAAACTGGGCCAGTACGGTAGACGCATTGTAAGTCTTATAGCCCTTTACCATGTCGGCGTAAGGGTTAATGTAGTTTCCCGTGATACCGGCATTACCGAATAGAATACGGTTGGAAGGGTACGGATACGTCTCATCGGAAGGGAAATAAGGTGGAAATAATACAGGATTGGATCGCATTATCTTGTTGTACAAACCTGTACCTCCATCAATTGGCCCCGTGTAATTATCAAAAGTGGAATGCGTCCTTATGATCGCTTCGGTAGTATTCGTTAGATTGATGTTAATGTTGGAATGAATCAGATATCGTTTCAGGTTGATATTGTTGTTGAAATTGTTCCGTCCATCAACATTTAAAACACCTTTATCGTCGGTGTATGTGGCCGCCACATAATAACGGGCTACCTTTCCACCACCGCTCACGTTGAAATTCAACCGCTGGTTTACGGCCTGATTCTTGAATAACATCTTGTACCAGTCTACTGCAGGATACACATATGGATTGGTGCCTGCAATGGTATTGTCAATTTTTTCCGGTAAATAGGGCTGAACCCTCAGTGGATTTCTTGTGGTCACCGCCTCGTTGTACAGTTGCATATAGGTGACAGGATCTGCTAACTCAATGTTTCGTGTCGGCGACGAGGCAGATGTTTCGTAACGTACCGAAACGCTCGCTTTCCCCTCTTTCCCTTCTTTAGTAGTCACTAATATAACTCCATTGGCACCTCTTGCGCCGTACAGCGCTGCGGCTGTTGCATCTTTCATGATGGAAAAACTGGCAATATCGTCCACCTGCAAACGTGCTAAATCCGACGACGACATCTCTACCCCGTTAATCAGAATCAGCGGTGAAGCGGCATATCCGAAAGTGGTAACGCCACGCACAAAAAAATCGGCATTATCCAGCCCCGGTTCTCCGCTCTGCTGGTAAGAGATTACACCTGCAATACGTCCTGCCAAAGCGGTGGTGAGGTTGCTGCTGGGGATCTTCAGGTCGGCTGGTTTGACTGCTGAGATGGAGGATATCACGCTTTCCTTCTTTTGCGTGCCGAACGCAACTATTACGACTTCGTCCAACTCGCTTACCTGTTCTTCCAACACTATGGTCAAATCTTCCTGTCCCAAAAATTGAAATTCTTTGTCCTGCATTCCCAGAAAACTAGCGATCAAAATACTTCCTATTTCGATGTCTTCCATCTCAAAACGACCGTTTTCGTCGGTAATAACCCCTCTCGTACTGCCGCTTATAATAATCGTAACGCCGGGTAAGGGTTCACTCTCTTTATCGATAACCCTGCCGGTCAGTTTGCCTTTACTCTGCTGTTGAATCTCAGCAGCCGACGTTTGTTCTGCTCGTACACCAGTACTTAGGCTACAAATTGAAATTCCTATGAACAAAGAGATAAAAATCCCTTTATTCAATTTCAACAAAAATTTGTTTTTTGTTTTTTTGTTTTTCATTATTAATTAATTATCATTTGATTAAGTTTTTAAGCTCTCGACAGTAACCCCATTTTTCTATAATCTATATTAACTACCTTTTGAAAGAACAACTCCTGGATCTTAAGCGCCTTTTTCAAATATTTTTTCATTTCTCCCTTCTCTTAAAATATCTCATTTATTTATTATTTTGTGATCCGCTTAAGTGCTACTTGTGTATTACTCGTAAATGGCAAATAGAAATTACTAATCTAACGGATTTCACTTTATTTAGAGATTAAGATATGACAAAGATAAAGTGTCTTGATTATGTAGATTTAGACAAATAGCGTAAAACAACTGATATTTTGCGTATATTATATACGAATTAATGAATAATAAAGAATAATCAATGGCAGGAAACAGTAAAATTCCGTATATTCCGCTTTTTATAATAAAAACAATATTCTTTACCTCTATACAGGTATTAGAATAAAGCATTATTTTTCGGAATTATCAACTATCTGTTTTTGAAAATCTTTTACGGAACTCTATCGGGGTATAGCCTTTAATTTTCTTAAAAATTCTATAAACACTTCTTACATCATTAAACCCTGTCTCTATGGCGATATCTAACAAATCTTTATTGGTGTTCAATAATAAGTCGCTGACATAATCCATTTTCTTATCTAATATGAATTGATAAAGAGATATCTCCATAACTTCCCTGAATTTTATCTCAAGCCCTCTACGGGAGAGAGGCACCACCTCGATCAATCTATCAACGGATAAGGAGGAGGTGATATTCTTTTCTATATAATCGACCGTCTTTAATACATAACTATCTGATATGTTATATTTCTCTGTGGATTTCCGCAACTCTATACGAATAGGATCTATATTGATATTAAAGGGAACGTTCCTTTTATTCATTATCTGGTAATGAAGCATTTTTCCGGTATCATAGCCTCCCTGTTCATCATTGGTGATGATGGAAGAGATAGAAGGATACGAGAGATTACAGATCAATTCATCATTATCGACTCCAATCAGAGACAATTCATTCGGAATATCTATATTATTAATTTTGCACATTTCTGATACCTGTAGGGCAAAATTATCATCGCAAGCAAGCAATCCAACGGGTTTGGGTAATGAAAGCAACCAGTTATCCAGATCGATATGGCTTCCACTCCATTCCGTTCCATGAAACACCTCCGATTCGAAATAATAATAGTTCCCACCGAATTTCTCCACTTCACGACGAAATCCTTCCGCTCTTTCTTTCGACCAGAAAAAATCCTTATTTCCGTAAAAAGCAAAATTTTTAAACCTTCTTTTGGTAAAAAATTGGGCGGCCATACTTCCCGTACCTTTAAAATCACCTGAAATCTTGGAAAAACGTCCGCTCTCTTTTTTATAACTTTGAAGAAATACAGGAATATCGAGTTTCTCCAAAAAACCGACTTCTTCATATTCCCATTGCGCCAATACTGCATCGATTTGCCACTCTTTGATGCGTTCAAGAATTCCGTTTTCTCCAAATAACGTTTTATAGTAGGTCGGCAAACGGTAAAAATCCCAAGGTCCTTTCTCATTGGAATAGCGAATCAGGCCGGTTAAAAACCGGCGACTAAATTCTGTGGCGTAATCAATAAGCACTAATATTTTTATCATTTTGTTTTTCTGATAGTAAGATACTTCTACTTAACATATACATATCAAATAACTAAGTTGTCCACTGCAGAGAGTACATTTCTGCTAATAACCGATCAGCCATGAATGATTCATTTGAAAAATAACAAATCATTGTTTTTTAGATAATCATCCTCCGTTAGGCCTCAACAGACTCAAAATAGCCAAAATATCCAGGAATTATTATCCGCAAAGTTTTAAATCGCGGTAAAATTAAATAAAATTTATATACTCCACACTTAAAGAAAGAGTTAAATATTTCATCCTTCCCTGATATTCGGAAAAATAACCGTTTTCCCGGAAAACTCTCCGGTTACAACATACTGAATCAATATCAAAAAACACAGTCACAAAATCATTTATTTCATTACATATATACAATTTATCCTGTAAGTTTGCAGACAATCTTTAAAAAACAGTATTTAACCCCATCATGAGTATAGATAATTTAGTGTCATTCTTAGCAATCGATTTAGGAGCCAGCAGTGGCAGAGCTATTCTTGGAACTATAAAAAATGACCGGTTGGAATTAAATGAAATCAAACGGTTTTCCAATCCGATCATCGAAGTGAACGGTCGTTTATATTGGGACCTGTTCCATTTGTATGATCAGATCATAGCATCGCTACAGGAGGTCAGTTCCAACCGTTTGCATATTACTTCTATTGGTATTGATACATGGGGAGTGGATTTTGTATGTTTCGGGAAGGATGGAGAACCGTTACGCATGCCTTACAGCTACCGGGATTCCCACACGTTTGGCGCGCCGGAACGTTTTTTCATGGGAATTTCAAAGGAAGAAGTATATCAAAGAACGGGTATCCAGATCATGAACTTCAATACACTGTTTCAACTTGATACTCAACGGAGAGAAGACTCATCTATTTATCCCGTAATAGATAAGGTACTCTTCATGCCGGACGCCCTGTCCTACCTGCTGACCGGAAAGATGGTGACGGAATATACCATTGCTTCCACCTCCCAAATGATAAACCCCTATTCAAAAGAGTTCGACAAGTCGTTGCTCGAAGCGGTAAAACTTACCGGGAATCATTTCGCCCCTCTCGTATTCGCAGGAAATGAGATAGGGAACATATCCCCTTCCGTACAGCGTCTGACCGGCTTGCAGGACCTGCCCGTGATTGCCGTAGCCGGCCACGATACGGCCTCGGCCGTCCTGGCCACTCCGGCGGAAGATGAAAATTTCGCTTACCTGAGCTCGGGAACATGGTCGCTGATGGGCATCGAATCGGAAAACCCCGTCATCAACGACGAAACTTTCGCACTTAATTTCACCAACGAAGGGGGCGCCGACGGATCCATCCGCCTGCTGAAAAATATCTGCGGTATGTGGTTGATCGAACAATGCAAAAAGGAATGGGAAAATAAGCAACCTCTCACTTATGAAGAAATAGTGATTGCAGCAAAACAGTCAGCCCCTTTCCAATGCTTCATCAACCCTGATTCACCCTGCTTCGCAGCTCCCCGCTCTATGACCACGGCCATTCAGACATATTGTAAAGAAACAAACCAATATATCCCCCAAACGATGGGAGAAACAGCCCGATGCATTTACGAAAGCCTCGCTTTCCGTTACAGACAGGTATTGGCAAATCTGCAACAACTGGCCACATTTCCTATTAACACGTTACATATCATTGGCGGGGGAGCCCAAAACAAACTGCTTAACTACTTTACGGCCAACGCTATCGGCAAGCCGGTGCTTGCGGGTCCGTCAGAAGCCACAGCGATTGGAAATATTTTACTGCAGGCAAAAGCGGCGGGCATAGTCGACAGCAAAAAAGAGATCCGCCAAATTGTGCGGAATTCCATCAATCTCGAAATATTCGAGCCTGAAAATATCTCACAATGGGACAGTCATTATAACGACTACCTGAATGTTTACAAAGATCTATAGACATACAACAATTATATAATCATGAAAACGAGCAAGAGAAAATGGGATAATTTGATGATGTAACGATTTAAAAATTACTTAATCAACAAATCAGTAAATCCATAAATCTACTAATCGCCAAATCGTCTTGGCTCCTGCTCTAAAAGTCTTGATTCTAAAAAGAGATACACATTATATTAATAGAAAATCGTATGAAGGAAGAACAAATTAAAAAAGCGTATGAAGATGCAAAAGCGCAATATGCATCCCTGGGAGTAAATGTTGACCAGGCTCTTGAGAAGTTGAACAATCTGTCTATCTCCATTCATTGCTGGCAGGCAGACGATGTATCGGGGTTTGAAAATCCCGACGGAGAACTGACGGGCGGTATTCAGGCTACCGGGAATTATCCGGGGAAAGCCAGAACCATCGAAGAGTTGCGGAACGATTTAGAGAAGGCGGTCACGTTGGTCCCCGGCACACACAGAATAAGCCTGCATGCCATCTACGGCGATTTTGGCGGTGAATTCGTCGACCGTGATCAGATCGAACCGAAGCATTTTCAATCGTGGATCGATTGGGCGAAAAAGGTCGGCGTGAAACTGGATTTCAACTCTACCTTCTTTTCACATGAAAAATCGAATAGCGGATATACACTTTCGGATTTTGACCCTGCAATCCGAAAATTCTGGAAAGCTCATCTGCGACAGTGCAGGAGAATAGCGGCGGAAATTGGTCGTCAACAAGGAGATCCCTGTATTCATAATATCTGGGTCCCGGATGGGGAGAAAGATAGAACTGTATCCCGTTACGAGCATAGAAAACTGCTCAAGGAGTCGTTGGATGAGGTATTGGAAGAGAAGATCAGTACGGATTACCTGAAGGATTGCATAGAATGCAAATTGTTCGGTATTGGAAGTGAGAGTTATGTGGTGGGATCACATGAATTTTATATGGGCTACACAGTCAGTAACAATATGATGCTGACATTGGATGCCGGGCATTTCCACCCGACCGAAGTGATATCCGATAAGATCTCTTCCATGCTGCTCTTCGTTCCTGAGATCAATCTGCATGTAAGCCGTCCGGAACGCTGGGACAGCGACCATGTGGTGATCCTAAGCGACGAATTGCTGGCTTTATCGCAGGAAATCATTCGCTCGGGACATGCTGACCGTGTTCACGTCGGACTCGACTATTTCGACGCCTCCCTCAATCGCCTGGGAGCCTACGTAGTGGGAATCCGTTCTACGCAGAAAGCCATGCTGCAGGCGCTTCTTGAGCCAACCCAGAAATTAAGGGAATTCGAGATTCAGAATAAAAATTTCGAACGGTTAGCTTATTTGGAAGAATTGAAGTCGATGCCCTGGAACGCCGTTTACAATTATTATTGCCTGCAACAGGAAGTACCTGTAAACGATGCATATATTAAAGAGATCCAGGAGTATGAAGATCAGATAACATCTAAAAGAGGCTAAACGATGAGTACAATCTTGGGTTTACTTATTATTGCTGTGGGAAGTATGGGCCAATCGAGCTCATACGTCCCCATCAATAAGATAAAGGAGTGGTCGTGGGAAAACTTCTGGCTGATGCAGGGGGTTTTCGCATGGCTGCTCTTCCCCCTTCTGGGGGCATTCATGTCAAGTTCGCTTCCCGAACTGATTGAGATATATACGTCCAACTCATCTGCCACGTGGCAGGCCATTGGCTACGGGGTGCTTTGGGGAGTCGGGGGCTTGACTTTCGGGTTGAGTATGCGTTATCTGGGTATTGCGCTCGGACAATCAGTAGCTCTGGGAACCTGTGCCGCTTTCGGGACACTTATCCCGGCAATGCTTACAGGCACGGATCTTTTCACGCCAAAGGGGTTGATTCTGTTGCTGGCAGTTGCCATTACGTTGGTGGGTATTGCATTGGTGGGTTATGCAGGTAGCCTGCGTTCAAAAAATATGACCGAGGAAGAGCGGAAGAAAGCGATCAAAGATTTTGCACTGAAAAAGGGCCTCCTTATCGCCTTGTTTGCCGGTGTAATGAGTGCCTGTTTCAGTCTGGGGCTGAGTGCCGGGATACCGGTAAAGGAAGCGGCCATTGCAGCGGGAGCAAAAGAGTTGTTTGCACAGAATCCGGTCACATTATTAGTCACCCTCGGCGGATTTGTAACCAATCTCGTGTATTGTCTCTATATGAACCGGAAGAATAAAACCGGCGGAGAAATAAAACGCTCATCAAAAACGGTTTTGGTAAATAATCTTCTGTTCTGTGCGCTGGCGGGGCTTCTCTGGTATTCCCAGTTCTTCGGGCTGGGTATGGGGCAAAGCTTTTTTGAACCCGGCAGTGTGATGATGGCATTTTCATGGAGCATCCTGATGTCGCTGAATGTGGTTTTCAGCAATGTATGGGGTATTATCCTGAAAGAGTGGAAAGGCGCAGGAAAAAAGGCGGTCGCTTTCCTGATCATCGGTATGACGGTGTTGATATTTTCTTTGGTGATCCCCAATCTGTTTTAAGCCTGTCGGCGTATTTTCATCACAATAGACGTCTCGTTCATATCGATTCGACAGAAAATTACCCGGAACGGTTGTTGGGAATCATACTCTGGATCTGACAATATTTGCAAATTGACACGATAGATAGATCCCTCTGGATCTTTTGAATGTGTCGGGAATAGAATTCGGTTTATTTGTGTAAATTTACTATTTGAAAGAAAGAAATGCAAATCTAAACAGAAAGGATATGAGATTCAATGATTTCGGCATCGATTTTAAATATCTGTTGGTCAATGAAAAGGATAAAAAATTCGGATTGACGGTAAATACCGTCGGCTTTCAGCCTATAGCTCCTGATGCGGTTTATCCGTCCACGGAGCATCCCAAAAGCTACTATTTCACCCCGAATACCGGCCGCGTTTTATCTGAATATCAGATCGTATATATCAGTAAAGGGAAAGGGTCCTTTTCATCCGATTCCACGAAAAGAACGAACATTGCCAAAGGACAGGTTATATTCCTTTTTCCCGGACAATGGCATACTTACTGTCCGCTCAAAGAGAGCGGGTGGAACGAATATTACATCGGTTTTGAAGGAAAGATCATCGACGATATTGTGGCGAACGGCTTTATATCTTCCGAGAATCAGATCCTCGATGTGGGTGTAAATGAAGATCTTGTTAATCTGTTCTCTACGGCTATTAAAATTGCAAAAGAGGACAAAACGGCTGCCCAGCAAAATCTGGCCGGAATTACTTTTAATATCTTAGGTTCGATTCTATCGCTGGCGCAGAACAGAAACTTCGAATCCAGGGAATCCGCCCAGAAAATCGAACAGGCAAAGGTCATCATGATTGAAAACATCCATAAAAATATCGATATCAAAAGTATCGCTACCAATCTGGGGATCAGCTATTCTCTGTTCAGAAAAGCTTTTAAGGAATACACCGGTTACGCTCCGGCACAATACTTTCAGGAATTAAAATTAAGAAAAGCCAAGGAGTTATTGGCGGAAACCAATTATTCAATAAAAGAGATTTCTTACGAATTGAATTTCAGTTCCTATGAATATTTCTTGTCGTTCTTCAAGAAAAGAGTCGGGTCTACCCCTTTGGAATACAGAAATTTAGGAAGGGTTAAATATAACAATAATACCTAATCTCATCCTTTCATGTATATCAAAAAAACAGCGTTATTAACGATTATAAATTTATATTTGTTTACTGCCGCCGGTGCACAGGATCGATCCCTTCCCTACGGATTAGCCGTAAATCTGTTATCACAGACCGGACAGGTTTATGTCAATGGTTATCCTGCAGTAACACCGATAGAAAATGCCGTTTCACAAAGGGAGAATTTCCAGTTTACCGAGATAAGCACCCGTAAACCTTTTTTCGGATGGATGCTACCTTCCGGGAGGAAAAACACCCTGCAAACAGCCTATCGGTTATTAGTCGCATCGGGGAGGGACTTTCTGCTGAAAGATTCGGCCGACCTGTGGGATTCCGGAAAAGTGGAAGAAAGTTGTTCCGTCAATATTCCTTACAACGGCGAACCACTTGAACCGGGAAAGGTTTACTTCTGGAAAGTGAAAACATGGGATCATCATGGTGAAGAATCAGGTTTTTCCGAACTCTCGGCTTTTAAAACATCTGAGATTTTAACCGATTACGCTACAGACCGGTACCCGATACGGAAACAAGACGAATATCCCGTAAAAATAGACCGGATGGACGAGATGCGCTATTTTGCCGACTTTGGGAAAGCATCGTTCGGCAGAATACGGATGAATCTCTATTCCGACAATGGGATGGACAGTGTGACCATCCATTTGGGCGAAGCAGAAAAAAACGGTGGTGTCAACCGCTCTCCGGGGGGATCTGTCCGCTATTCACTCTACAAAATAGGGCTTGAAAAAGGATGGAAAACCTATGTGGTCACTGTTCGTCCCGATACCAGGAATACCGGTCCGCAGGCTGTTCGGATGCCGGAATACATCGGTGAAGTGATCCCTTTCCGCTATTGCGAAATCGAAAATTACCGGCATCCGGTACAGGAAAAAGATCTGATACGGGAGACGGCTTTTTATCCGTTTAACGATCTGGACTCTTACTTCCATAGTGCCGACACTCTATTAAACCGGGTTTGGGATATCAGCAAATATTCCATAAAAGCCACCTCCTTCGCCGGCGTATATATTGACGGGGACCGGGAGAGAATTCCTTACGAAGCGGACGCGCTGATCAACCAGTTGTCGCATTATTGCGTGGCGGGCGACTACAGCATGGCACGGTATACACATGAATACCTGATCGGCCGACCGACCTGGCCGACCGAATGGATAATGCAATCCGTCCTCATGGCATGGGAAGATTATATGTACACCGGCAACAAACTTTCGTTAACGTATTTTTACGAAGACCTGAAAGCAAAAACCCTGACGGCCCTCTCCGATGAAAAAGGATTCATCAGTACGCGGACGGGCAAGATGACGCCGGAAGTGCTCCAATCTGTCCATTTCAACGGGCAGTTGCGGGATATTGTCGATTGGCCCCATACCGGTATTCTCGGATTGGAGAAGGAAGAAGGAGGTGAGACCGACGGATTTGTCTTTACCGACATAAACACGGTGGTCAATGCCTTCCATTACAGGGCGCTGACATTGATGGCGCAAATTGCGGGGGTGTTGGGTAAAACGGAGGACAAGATGTTTTATGACGAACGCGCCGTCACGTTGAGACAATCTTTTAATAAGCATCTTTTCGATAAAAAAAGAGGCGTTTATATCGACGGCATCGGGACGGATCACGCGTCGCTTCACGCCAATATGTTTCCGCTTGCTTTCGGATTAGTGCCGCAAAACCGGATCGACGGCGTGTTGAAGTTCATCCGCTCGCGGGGAATGGCTTGCAGTGTATACGGCGCGCAGTTCCTCCTTGATGGCCTGTACGATGGGGGCGATGCCGGATACGGGCTGCAACTGCTTACCTCCACCGGCGAAAGGAGTTGGTACAATATGATCCGTGCCGGCTCCACCATTACGATGGAAGCATGGGACAACAAGTATAAACCCAATCAGGACTGGAATCATGCCTGGGGTACCGCGCCGGCTAACCTGATTCCACGGAAATTGATGGGAATCGAGCCGTTGGAACCGGGATTCCGGAAGATCAGGATCAAGCCGCAGCCGGGACCGCTGGAATCAGCCGAAATAAAACATCCCACCATCCGGGGTGATGTGTCCGTAAGCTTTACCAACAATCCGGGCCACTCGTTCCGGCTCGAGGTCAATATTCCGGCCAACACGACCGCAGATTTGTATCTCCCTTTCTATTCCGGAAAACAGATCCTACACGTAAATGGCCAGCCGGTAAAACACAAACGGGAGGGAAATTTTTCAGTAATTGAGGATATCGGTTCAGGGATATGGAACGTTTTCGTTAAGCTAAATGAATAGAGACCGAACTTGTTCGGGATATATCATAGCGAGAAAACGCCTAATGTAATGGAATTTCACGGTCGAACGATAACATATTTATAGAAAATGACGCCTGCACTTGTTTAATTCCGATACTATGGTAAGGAATAATCAGTCATTCAAACCACACAAAATATCAGTATAAAATTCTGATAATAAAATCATTATAAAATATTAAAACAATAATCAAATGAAATCCTGTCTATTATTTATATTGCTTCTTGCTCTTTTCGTGGAAAACGTTCCGGCGCAAAAAAACGCGTTAGATAAGAATTTCGAGAATAATCTGACCAAAGATGAAATTACCCGGGCATATGTTACGCCTGTGAAAATTATCTGGCAATCGGATAATAAAAACAATCAGGTGAAGAATACGGAGGTGCTTTTAACAAAATTCGACGGACAGTTGTCTACCAGCGGAGAAGGCATGTGCATACTACGATCGGACGATGATGTACAGGCCTCCGTTCTGCTGGATTTCGGAAAAGAACTATATGGGGGAATAGAAATAGCTGCCGCCATAAGAGGTGAGAAAAAACCCGTAAAAATCCGTATCCGTTTAGGTGAATCCGTTTCGGAAGCCATGAGCGACTGCATAGACAATACTGTCCCCGGCATGAGCTCGGCCACCAACGATCACTCTTTGCGAGATTACACGTTGGAACTTCCCTGGCTGGGGACCGTAGAGGTGGGTAACTCCGGATTCCGGTTTGTGCGGATAGATCTGCTGGATAAAGGTGTTGAACTGCCCATAAGATCGGCAAGAGCGATCTTCCGGTACAGGGATATTCCTTACCTGGGTTCATTCAAATGCGATAACGAACGATTGAACGAGATATGGGAAACGGGAGCATATACCGTTCATCTGAATATGCAGGAATATTTATGGGACGGAATAAAAAGGGACCGGCTGGTATGGTTGGGTGACATACATCCCGAAATCATGACGATAAATACCGTATTCGGCGAACACGAGGTGGTGAAAAAAAGTCTCGATTTCGGAAGGGATACCACTCCCCTCCCCGGATGGATGAACGGGATCTCCTCCTATTCCTTATGGTGGATAATTGCACATCGCGATCTTTATCTGTATCAGGGAGATCTGGACTACCTGAAAGAACAGCAATCTTACCTGTCTGCCTTGATCCATCAGGTTATCTCGAAAATAGGGTCGAACGGCAACGAGCAACTCGACGGAGGACGTTTCCTGGACTGGCCTACTTCGGAGAGCCCGAACGTGACCCACTCGGGACTCCAATCGTTGATGGTCATGGCGATACAGGCCGGAACAGATATTGCCGGATGGACAAACGACGAACAGCTGAAAAAGACCTGTGCCAATGCACTTCGTTCATTGCGCAAACATACGCCCGCAATGCATGATAATAAACAGGCTGCCGCGCTGCTCGCGTTGGCCGATATGGTACCTGCCGGCCAGGCTTCGCAGGTTATACTCAGGGACGGGGCCAATGATTTCGCGACCTTCTACGGCTATTACATGCTGGAAGCATTGGCGAAAGACGGTAAATACCGGGAAGCGATGGATATTATCTCCGATTATTGGGGAGCGATGCTCGATTTGGGCGCCACCACTTTCTGGGAGAATTTCAATTACGAAGAACGATTGAATGCTACCCGGATCGACCATTTGCCCGACCCTTCCCAGTTCAATATCCACGCCGACGGGGGTGACCACTGCTATATCGGCCTTAGGGCCAGCCTTTGCCATGGGTGGGCATCCGGCCCCACATCGTGGCTGACGGCACATGTCCTGGGGATTCAAGTGCTCGAGCCCGGAGTCAAAACGGTTCAAATACGTCCCAACCTGGGTGATTTGAAATTTGCCGAAGGCACCTTTCCTACCCCTGACGGGGAAATTTATGTAAAGCATACCAAACAGGCCGACGGAACCATAAAAAGCGAGATCAAGGCACCGAAAGGAATACGGGTGGTAAAATGATAAAGAACCATACGCCCGTTAAATTCTCGTACGACTATTTTAACACAAAATATCTTTTTGTGAAGTTATAATATCAATTTTCACAGTGATGGGCAATTATAATGATTTTATATTTGCAGTTATTATAATAACAAAAAGTGAAAAATGTGTTTAGTTAAATTGGTCTCAATAAAAACCTGGCTTAAAACTAGTTAATACTATTTGACCTCATTCGGTCCAATCCATATATTTTAATAATAGAGTTCCTTTCTTATTAGTAATTTGTCATCTAAACCAAAGATCATATTTATTTTTAATTTCAATGTAAAAAATAAAAAAATATTTAAAAAATTATTTGTCAGCAATCTAACACATTAAAATCATTAATCTAAAAAGAATGAAAAAGAAATTAATAAATTTATCCAAAGGATTTTTGTTCCTATTGATGTGGACAATTTCCATTTGTATCTATTCCCAAAATATTACAGTAACAGGAATAGTTACTGATAAAGAAGGGGAACCACTCATCGGAGTTACCATTCGGATTCAGGGAACCACCCATGGAACAATTACCGATTTCGATGGAAGATACGCGCTCATTGATGTCCCGGGAAATGCTAATCTGGAAGTTTCTTACGTCGGCATGCAAAGTCAGGTAATAAGCGTGAACGGTAAAACTGTTATTGATATTGTATTACAGGAAGATTCCGGCCTTTTGGAAGAAGTAGTGGTAGTGGGGTACGGTATACAAAAGAAAGCATCCGTAACCGCGGCTATTTCCACTGTCGATACAAAGAATTTAAAACAGAGTTCGTCGGCCAACCTGTCTGCTGCATTGGCAGGACGCTTACCCGGGTTAACGGCTATGCAGACTTCGGGACAGCCGGGGAACGACGTGGTCACTCTTTACCTTCGTGGGGTGGGAACATTGAACGATGCTTCTCCGCTCATCCTTATAGATGGAGTTCCGCGAAATAATATCAGCACAATAGATCCTAACGAAGTCGAATCGATCAGTATTTTGAAAGACGCATCAGCGACTGCCGTATTTGGAGTACGTGGAGCCAACGGTGTTGTGATGATTACTACGCGCCGGGGGCAACCGGGTAAATCGGAACTCAATATCTCGGTCGATCAGAGCATGCAGCAGTTTTTGGTGAAAGCCGACCGTTTGCACTCATGGGAATTCGCGGAGCTCCGTAATCAAGCCTATTTGAATGATCACCCTGGTGAGGCTGATATGCCGTTTACTCAATACATGATTGATAAATACCGTAGCGGGGAAGACCGGGTGTTTTATCCGGACCGGGATGTTTTTCACGACTATTTTAGAGATTGGGCGCCTCAAACACGCGTAAACGCGAACTTTAACGGTGGAGGTGACAAGTTCGCCTATTTCCTTAATGCGGGTTATATCGGCCAGGGGGGTAATTTTAAGACAGAACCGAAAAGTTTCCTTGGCTATGATCCCAGTTACAGCATGGATCGCTATAACTTCCGTGGGAATGTAGATTACAATATTGCCAGTAACCTGAAAGCATCGCTCAATATCGCAACCTATCTCGAAAAGATGAATACGCCTCAAACGGCGGATCTGTTTAGCGGAAGCGTGGCCGGAATGGTACAAAATATGATCGCCTATACATGGGCCACTCCTCCGACAGATCCCGGACCAACTACGGTGGCCGGATATGGAGTTCCGCCCAATGAAATTGTGGCACAATCGGGGCAGGACAGGAATACCTATGGTGAAATAAACAGAAGGGGGTATCGTCAGGAGATGACCAACAACCTGAACTCTTCGTTGACATTAGACTGGGGATTGGATTTTATTACCAAAGGATTGTCCGCCAAAGGAATGATAGCTTTCGATAGCCATGCAAGTACAATCCTGGAAGGTTCCCGGGGTGTGGATACCTACGCTTTTGACGTAGCGCGCAGTGCCAACGAAACCAGCGGTTATACTACAATCCGCTCCAATCAGGATGCGGCAATTCGCTTAGCGAAAAGCATGCAAACCCGTTATTATGTCAATTATCAGGCTTCATTGAATTATGCCAGGTCATTCGGCAGGCATAACCTTACCGGTATGTTTCTTTTCCAGCGTGACAACTGGGATAAATATGGGGCCGATTTACCCTATAATGTAATAGGAGTGGTAGGTCGTGTTACTTACAATTATGATAACAGGTATTTGGCCGAGTTTAATTACGGGTACAACGGTTCGGAACAGTTTGCACCCAACAATCGATTTGGCTCTTTTCCGGCACTCTCTATTGGTTGGATCGCTAGTAACGAAGAGTTTTTGAGAGAGAGTCCCGTTCTCAGCAACCTGAAATTCAGGGCTTCGCACGGTCTCACGGGGAACGATAAATTAGGCGATGAAAGATTCCTGTATCAGAGTTTCATTAATATGGGAGGAGGCGTTTTTCCCGGCCTGGGAAGAGGGCAGAGTGTAATACAGGGTAAAATGGGAAATGAATCCCTTCAATGGGAAATGGCTAAAAAAACGAACCTGGGTATTGAGGTAGAAGTATTGGGGAGTCTTGGGCTGACAGTGGATCTATACCAGGAACACCGGGATAAAATCCTAATCGGCAGGAATACGATTCCCCAATTGCAAGGGATACCTTTAGGAAATATCCCCAAAGTAAATATCGGGGAAGTAGACAATAAAGGTTTTGAGGCCGAGTTAACCTACAGAAAGGTTGTGAATAAAGATTTCTCTTTCTTGGTAAAAGGGAACTATGCCTATAATAAAAACACGGTGGTGTATGCCGATGAAGTTCAATATGGTGAAGACTATGCATACAGGAACCGGGTTACAGGATTCAGCATCGGCCAACCATTCGGCTATAAAATAGATTACAGCAATGGTAATGGCTATATCAATACCCAGGAAGAACTGGAAAACCTGCCTGAGTATCAAATCGGAGGGACACCCCGTTTAGGAGATTTCATATATGTAGATGTAAACGACGATGGAGTGATCAATGACCGCGATATGGTACCTATAGGATATCCTAATGTTCCGCGTGTTACTTACGGGCTTTCGGGATCCCTGAACTATAAAAACATTGATTTTTCTTTCCTTTTTACGGGTGTAGGACAAACACACCGGTATACCAGTGGATGGGGAGCGACGGAATTTGCCCTGGTCGGCTTTTATAGCGGGTGGCACAAACAGGCCTGGACAGCCGAGAGGTACGCGAATGGAGAAAAAATACTCTATCCTGCGCTGGGAATGTCGAGTGGCGTCAGTCAAGCCCCTAACGATGTATTTATCATGGATCGCTCTTTCTTACGCTTGAAATCTCTCGAGGTGGGATATACGCTTCCTGACAAATGGATGGAGGCCATGCGTATTCAAAAAATAAGGATCTATCTAAATGGAAATAACCTGCTCACTTTCAAGAAAATGCCAATAGACACTGTGGACCCGGAACAATCCGACGCCTTGGTGTATCCCCTGACAAGGATGGTCAATTTCGGGCTTAATATTTCATTTTAACTAACAAAATAATGCAAGATATGAAATTTCAACGATTATTAATCATACTTTCCTTGGTCCTGATTTTCAGTAACTGCACGGATGTTCTCGACATGGCACCCGACGGCAACATGCAGATGGACGAAGTTCTTTCTGACCCGGACAAGGTAGAAGCGCTTTTGAACCGTTGCTATGAAAAAATTCCCCAGAAAGGATATAGCTATTGGTTTTTCGAGTCTTTAGTGGTGGCGGCCAGTGACGATGGATACACCTCGGACGAAGCGCAAGGTGTGCCTTCTACGGATATCTATACGGATAACACTTCGGCAAGCAGTCACGCTATGAGAGATTCCCATGATGGACATGGAGGAAATAATACCGGCTACTGGGCAAATTCATGGCAGCAAATTCGTCTGTGTACACAATTTATTGAGTTAATAGATGGAGCGGCCGTAAACAAGGAAACAGACAGGGGACGCTTTAAAGCGGAAGCCCGTGTATTAAGGGCGTTTTTCTATATGGAATTGATTAAATGGTTTGGTAAAGTACCTATCCTGGAACAAACGCTACCTTTTGATGCTGATTTTTCAACCATGACACGATCCTCCGTGTATGATGTGGCAAAATTCATTGTTTCGGATTGCGATGCGGCTCTGGCAGAACCCAATTTACCCTGGAGGATTGATACTTCCAATGAGGCAATGCGTGTAACCAAGGCGTTAGCTCTGGCACTCAAGACAAAAGCAATGTTATTTGCCGCCAGTCCGCTTCATAATGAAGGACAAAACTATTGGGAAGAAGCCTATACTACCGCCAAAGACGCGGTCACCAAACTAAAGGCAAACGGGTACGAATTATTCACCAAAACAACGCAGCCGGCAGTATATGGTACGGGCCCCGGGGCGGCATTCCGCCAACTGGTCACCCAAAATGCGGATTATTCAGCCACACCGCGGGATAAAGAAACCATTTTCCAGGTACGGTCCGGTGACGTGTTTGTATGGCATATTGGGTATATTGGCAGTAATATGGCCAATACCTATAAATGCGGGACTTCACCCACCCAGGAATTGGTCGATGCTTTTGAAACAATCGACGGGCAACCGGTTCTTAACCTCACAAAACCCTATCTGGACGAAAAGCACCTACAACCCAATTATAATACGTTAAATACGCTTTATAGCCCGAATGATCCGTATGCCAACCGTGATCCCCGTTTTTATGAAACGGTGATTCATAACGGCAGTTCCATTGTATTCGATAGTAAAACAGTCAAAATTGAGACGTTTGTGGGTGGAGCACATGCGCTAAACTTCGATATAACGAACCGCAGTTCATCAAGAACAGGCTATTATCACAATAAAATGGTTACACCCGGGGCAAGCGGTAATAACGGGATCAATAATTCGAAATGGAAATACTATCGGTTGGGTGAGACGCTATTAGATTTAGCCGAGGCCGCCGCCGAAGCAGGTCATTTAAATGAAGCGAGAGCGGCTGCCAATGAAGTGCGTGCCCGCTCGGGAATGCCCGAGCTACCCGTAGGCCTGTCCCAGGCGGAACTGACGCTGCGCATACGCAATGAACGGCGCGTGGAACTGGCATGGGAAGAGCAACGGTATTTCGACCTGCGACGCTGGCAAGAACCCACAGGGAATTTAAGCGAAACATGCAAGTGGTTTACAGCAATGGTTATCAACAAGAAAAGCGACGGAGGATTCACCTATACCCGTCAGAATATTTCCGGTAATCCCAGGGGAGGGTGGCAAAACAGAGACCTGCTTCTTCCATTACCTTTAAATGAAGCGGCAACCCTTGAAGCGGTTACAGGACAAAAATGGCAAAATCCAGGATGGTAATTTCAATAATGATAAATAAAATGAAGAAAAGTATAAAATTCATAACATTAAACATTATTTGTTTACTGATGATCATGCCCTCGTATGCACAGGAAACAAATAGTACGCATAATCGGATTGTGAATGAATTTAACCAACCGATTCACGGTGCAGAGATTAAGACGGAAAATGGTAAATTCATCTCACGTACCACCAAGGATGGGGGGTTTAATGTACCTTCCGATGTAAAGAACCAATTTATTATTGTATCCGCGCCCGGGTATCAAAATATCCGTCTATCCCTTGATCAGATAATGGATCAACAGGAGATCACACTCTCTTCCGATCCACATAATATGGGAGGAGAAGTTAATTTCGGATATCATTCCTTTACGAAGGAATCGATTACCGGGGCTGTTGCCTCCGTCTCCGGAGAGATATTGGATAAAACCCCTTCAAACGTGTTATCGGACACTTACGAGGGGAGGTTGCCCGGACTCACCGTGGTAAACAACATTGCAGAGTTAACCTTCTTTGGATACGGGAATTATAGCAAAGCGATCCGTGGCTTCTCATCGATTAACGGAAATTCTCCGTTAGTGATCATAGATGGAGTGATTGCTCCCACGCAATACATCGAATTCATTTCGCCCAAGGAAATAGAGAGCATTTCCGTATTAAAGGACGCATCAGCCACAGCAGCATATGGTATCCAGGGATCAGCCGGAGTGATCGTTATCACCACGAAAAGAGGATATCAAGGGAAATTGAATGTGGAAGCCTATGCCGACCAATCCTTTCAACAGGTAACCCGCCGTCCTCAATTCGTCAGTTCGGCACAATATGCAAAATTACGCAATGAGGCCGGAGAAAGAGACGGGTTGGGTGCGTACTCCCAATTCACCCAGGATGAAATCGATCTTTTCGAAGCAGGTGATGACCCCCGCTACCCGAATAATAACTGGTTCGATCAATACATCAAAGAGTTCGTGATGAGGCAGCGAGTAGGTGTGAATGTCGCCGGAGGAACGGATAAATTTCGCTATTACTCCAACTTGAGTTTCGTCCATCAGAACGAACCCCTGATCATTGCCGACGAAGCAAATAGAAAGTATGACCCCACTCCCAATGTAAATATTGGCAACTTCCGGACGAACATGGATATCAAATTCAATGATTATATATCCGGTTATATGAGATTGACAGGAAACGTGAAACGAGAAGTGTTAGCGGGCGGGAATATGGGATGGACCGTGTACAGTCAAATTTTTAATCAACCCCCCACAATGTACGGCCCACTTTCACCGGTCAATGAAGAGAATGCTGAGTTGAGCGAACAGGTAGTGACTGTAGATGGACTGGATAATCCCGTATATGGTATGTTGAACCGATCCGGATATCGCACAGTGATTGAGACAAATATTTTGGCCCAGACAGGATTAAAATTGGATTTGGATTTTCTCGCGGAGGGATTATCTGTAAGTGGCGGTATGGCGTATCAAACCTATGTGCGAAATGAAACAGGAACCAGCCAGAATTATAAGAGGCTTATAAGAGAGGATGATTATTCAACATTAGATAATTTCATTCAATATAAGACGTTTGAAAACACACCATTAAGCTACGGAAAGGGATCTGTATTCTTTTATTATTTGAACTTCTTGGGAAGTCTCGATTATAATCGCCGTTTTGGAGACCACAGTATCAATGCTTCTGCCCATACCTATTATTTGAAACAGGAAAAAGAAGCGACCGGATCGTCCAGCGATGTATTGCCCTATAAAAGACAAAACTTTGGACTTTCTGCTCTGTATGGATACAAGGACAGATACTTTCTGAAAGCCGACATGGCCTATTCCGGCTCGGAGCAATTCCACCCGGATTATCGATACACATTTACTCCGGCTGTTTCAGCGGCCTGGATCGCTTCAAAAGAGGATTTTTTTCAATCCAACGTCATCTCTTTACTGAAGCTTAGAGCCTCATACGGTATCAATGGTAGTGACCAGCTTGGGGGTGCACGATTCCTCTATTTGGATAATATCCGTTCCGATGGTAGTGAACTGGAAAGAGGGAATCCAAAATTGGAAGCTGAAAAAATCAAAAAGCTAAATGCAGGGGTAAACCTGGGATTCCTGAACATGTTCACGTTGGATTTTGATTATTTCTCCCATCATGTGAATAATATGTTGATCAACAGCAGCGCAAAAATACCTCAATATCAAGGGATTCCCTTATCCTATTTTCCTAAACTCAATGAAGGTGAAATGGAAAATAAGGGATTTGAAGTATCCTTAGGCTTCAACAAAAATCTTTCAAAAGATTTGTCCGTATTTGCGCAGGCAAACTTTATGCAAGCCAAAAATAAGGTGATCAATATTAATGAACCTTCGCTGGGAAATGATTATGTTTATCCTTACCGTACACAAGGATATACCGCCGGACAGCTTTGGGGATATATGATTGACAGGAGCAATGGAAATGGAATGTTCAACTCAGAAGAAGAATTGACCAATTCAAGCCTCACCTACTCTTTCGGGACACCCCGTGTGGGCGATTTTATCTATCAAGACTTAAACAATGATAACATCATCGACGAGAAGGATAAGGCACCTCTGGGATATGCCAGATGGCCGCAACAAGAATACAGTATCGTGGGAGGGATCAACTGGAAAAATTGGGAGTTTTCTTTCCTCTTGCATGGTGTGGGGCATAGCTCGCAATTCTTAAGTGGCATCGGAGCGTATGAAAATCAAGGAAAAGGAATATTCAATGATATCCATTTGAATGCCTGGACACCTGAACGGTATGCTGCCGGGGAAGAGATTACTTATCCTGCCCTCTCTTTATCACCATCCACCAACCATGTCGCAAATGATTTCTTCTTAACCGATCGCTCTTACCTGCGCTTGCGGAATGTGGAACTGGCATATACATTGCCGGAACAGCTTTCGGCTAAAATTCGCTCCGAAAAGATCAGAGTGGCCCTTACTATTCAAAATTTGTTCACACTCGACAATATGAACTCCAAATATATCGATCCGGAAATTGGAAGTATGAATACATTCCAACCTTTTAGAGTTTTTAATATTGGTATCAGTGCAAACTTCTAACATTTTAGATCATGAAGAAAAGTATCATAAAAATATTTATAATTGCTGTTAGCCTCTTAGGCATACATTCTTGCGCAGACCTCGATTTGCCTTCAGATGGCAGGTTAACGCTTAAAGATAT